>DVND01000013.1 GCA_018714645.1 Candidatus Avimonoglobus intestinipullorum | reverse complement strand
TCCCGCAATGCAACACGCCGGATTTTCCCGCTGATGGTTTTCGGCATCTCATCTATAAATTCCACAATCCGCGGATATTTATACGGCGCGGTGTGGGTTTTTACATAATTTTGGATTTCCTTTTTCAGTTCCTCGGAGGGCTGCGTCCCCTTCGTCAGCACCACTGTCGCTTTGACGACCTGCCCGCGGATCGGGTCCGGCGCGGGCGTTACTGCACATTCCAGCACATAGGGCAGTTCCATCATCACGCTCTCAATCTCAAACGGCCCAATGCGGTAGCCCGACGATTTAATAACATCGTCCACGCGCCCCACATACCAGAAATATCCATCCTCATCGCGCCACGCCGTGTCGCACAAATGGTAAACGCCGTCTTTCCAGGCCTCCTCATTCAGCTCCGGCGCGTTATGGTATCCGGAAAACAGGCCGCAGGGCATATTCCTGTCGGTTCGTATTACAACCTCTCCCGTTTCGCCGATACCGGCGCTGGTTCCATCGCTGAGCACAATGTCCACGTCATACAGCGGCGACGGCTTGCCCATGGAGCCCGGCTTCGGCGTTGCGCCGCGCAGATTTCCGATCACCAGCGTCGTTTCCGTCTGCCCAAACCCTTCCATCAGCTTCAGGCCCGTGGCCTTTTTCCACTGCTCGTACACCTCCGGGTTCAGCGCTTCTCCCGCCACCGTTGCATATTCGATGGAGGACAGATCGTATTTGGATAAATCCTCCTTGATGAAAAACCGGTACATGGTGGGCGGCGCACAGAAGGTCGTGATGTTGTATTTTTTGAACATCGGCAGGATGTCGTCCGCATTGAACCGGTCAAAATCATAGACGAAAATCGCCGCCTCGCACAGCCATTGCCCATAAATCTTGCCCCAGAGTGCTTTGCCCCAACCCGTGTCTGAAATGGTCAGGTGCAAACCATCCGGGTTGACGTTTTGCCAGTATTCCGCCGTAATATAGTGCCCCAGCGGATATTTGTGGTTGTGCGTCGCAATTTTGGGGTACCCGGTCGTCCCCGATGTAAAGAACATCAGCATCGTGTCGCTGCCGCAGGCGGAATCGGCTGTCCGCGCAAATTCAGCGCTGTGCAGCGGCATTTCGGCATTGAAATCATGCCAGCCCTCCCGCGGCGCGCCCACGATTATTTTCATCAAATCCATGCCGCAATCTTGAATTGCCAGATCCACCTGGTGCGCCACGTCGCCGTCGCCCGTACAGACGATGGCACGGACGCCCGCGGCCTTGAAGCGGTAGTCAAAATCATGCTCCACCAGGAGATTGGTCGCGGGGATCACCACCGCCCCCAGCTTATGCAAGGCGAGGATCGAGAACCAGAATTGGTAATGCCGCTTCAGCACCAGCATCACCCGGTCGCCCTTTTTGATGCCAAGGCTCTTGAAATAATTGGCTGTCCGGGAAGAATATTCGCTGATTTCGCGGAAGGTGAACCGCCGTTCCTCTTTTTCCCGCGACACGTGCAGCATCGCCAGCTTATCGGGGCATTTTTCCGCCAGCACATCCACAATGTCAAACGCAAAGTTGAACCGTTCCTCATTTTTAAAGGAAATGTCCAGCAGATTGCCGTCTTCGTCCTCTTTGGTTTCAATGAAATTCTTATAAATCCCTAAGGTGTTTTTATGCCTTTGCGCCGCTTTATGCTGCGCATTTTCCACCTGGATGATCTCCGAGCTTTCACCGGCGTTGAGCACCACGGCATAAATTTCAGCATCCTCACCGTTGATGGCCGTCAGGCCGTGGGGTGTGGAGCTGTTGTAATAAATGGAATCCCCCTCGTGCAGGATTTCCTTGTGCGTCCCGATAAGGGCCTCGATCGTACCCTTGATGACAATATCAAATTCCTGCCCATAATGGGTGGAGAGCTTTGGTTTCACCAAATCCTCTTCGGAATAAGGGATTTTCACCCAGAACGGCTCCGCGATTTTATTCTTAAACAGCGCCGCCAAATTTTTGTACACCAGCCCCTTCACGCGGGTAATCGGCAGCCCGCCGCCCTTCCTGGTGACGGCATAGCTGGTCAGCGTGGGGCTGGAACCCTTGAGCAAATCGGTCGGGTCCACATTAAAGCATTTCGCACATTTGTAAATAAATGTAAAGCTAAAATCCTTTTCTCCTGCTTCATAAGCCACATATTCTTCCCTGGAAACGCCTGTATTCCGCGCCATTGTCCCTCGGGAAATGCCCAGAATTTCACGCATATTTTTAATACGCTCAGCGACCTCCTTCAACTGTTCCTGCATCTTGTCTTCCTGCATGGTTTCTCCTCCTCATCAAACGGTATAAATTGATTTCAATAAAAAACCCGTCTCAAAGAACACCTTTGAGACGGGAACAAACTGCCCCGCGGTACCACTCAAATTGCGCCCCATACAGGCGCCCACTCTAAGGCTCCAGCAAGCCCTTTGCAATTACGCTGCAACACACGGGAAGCGTCTACTGACCCTTGGGCGTTCGGGCTTCCGGCTCGGAAGTGATAAGCACTTGAAAACCGCCCCGTTGGCTCGCACCACCCGCCAATTCTCTCCCCGGTTTGATTTTCGGCCGTCTTCGTCATCGCCTTTATTATTCAATTTTTATCATTATACCACCGCTTCCATGGATTGTCAACAGAAAGCTTTCATAATTTTAAAACTTTTTCACTGCTCTAAAAGCGCCTGTATTCATAATTCTGGTTGGAGCGTTCAAACACATCCTCCAGGGCGCCGCTGTAATAGACCGTATTGGTGTCCGTCACAAAAACCGCCGTCACGCCCGGATATTGGCTGATCAGATGGGAGCCTTCGCTGTATCCCAAAACAAAGCATGCAGTCGACAGCGCATCCGCCAGCGTCGCATCCTCCCCGATGATCGTCACGGACCGCAGGCCGCTTCTGGATGGCATGCCGGTATTTGGATTCATAATGTGATGGTACCGCACGCCGTCCAGTTCAAAATAGCGCTGGTAATCCCCCGAAGTGATGACGCACTGGTTTTCCACCTGCACGCTGCCGATGAGCCGCTCCGGGTCGTTCGGGTCCTGGATCCCAATGTTCCAGGGGGTGCGCTCCGCCTTTTCCCCCAGCGCATATGTATTCCCCCCCAGATTGATCAATGCACTGGATACGCCCTTTTCCCGCAGCATGGCAACCAATCCATCTGTGATATACCCCTTTGCAATACCGCCCAATGTGATATCCACATGCTGCTTGTCAAGTATCACCGTATTGTCATTCCGGTTTACCTCGAAATTCCGAAACCCCACATCATGGATCGCCTCTGAAATCGACTCCGGCGCCGGCAGCGTCCCCGTCTCCTGCGCCTCGTTCCAAATATTTACGATGCTCCCAACGGTGACGTCAAAAAATCCACTTGTTTCCACGGAATACTGCTGTGCCCTGGATAAAATATCAGCCGTCCGCGCGTCCACGAGAACCGTCGTTCCAGTGCCCGCTGCACTATTGATTTTGCAGACGTCGCTCTCCGGATTTGTGGGGGAAAACAGCCGGTCCATTTCCCGGATGTATTCCTCGCACTCCTTTAAAATCACGTTCCCGTTCTGGTCTGTAGTCACGGAAATTTCGGAAACAGTGTCCAGCGCGTCCGGGATCTGTATCGTATATGTAGCCGTCTGGAAATGGATTGTAACCAGCAGGGCCACAGCCGCGGCCGCAAGCAGCACGCCGCCCTGTATCAATTGCTTTTTTCTCATTGGAACCGACTCCTCAACCGGAAAAAGCCTGCAAGCCGCACGCATCGGACTGACAGGCTTCCCCTTCTGTCTTTTGTCCCATTTATTATAAACGAAAACCGCAAAAAAGTCAAATAAATAAAAGCCGCCTGTACAGCGGCTTTTTTCAAAGCAGGGTTTTGATATATTCCTCTACCTCCGAGATATCCGTCGTTGGTTCAAACCGCCGGACGCAGACGCCTTCTTTGTCTGCCACAAACTTGGTAAAGTTCCATTTAACATCGTCTGTCATGGCATAATTTTTATCTTCTGCATACAGAAGCTCGTCCAGCTTTTCCCCCAGGGGATGCGAGCGGTTGAAGCCCTCAAACTTCTGCTGTGCGGTGAGGTATCCGTATAACGGCAGCGCGCGCTCCCCCTTTACATCGATCTTCGCGAACATGGGGAACGTCACCTGATAGGTTGTCGTACAGAATTCCTTGATCTTTTCATTGGATTCCGGTTCCTGATTCATAAATTGATTACAAGGGAACCCGAGAATCACCAGCCCCTCCTGGGCATATTTCCGGTACAGGGTTTCCAGCTCCTCGTATTGATGCGTAAAACCGCACTTGCTGGCGGTATTCACAATCAACAGCACCTTTCCCCGATACCCTTCCAGCGCAATCTCGCACCCGTCAATCGTCTTTGCTTTAAAATCATAAACGTTCATCAAGCCATCTCCTTTCAGCTTTATTATGCGGCACGGCATCCAAAAATATGTAAAAAACGGGCGCAAACACGCCCGTTTTTCAGTCTATATCCTCTGTTGTATCCGGATCGACGCCTTCCATCAGGCTAAACTGCCGGTCCGGCTGCTCAATGAATTTTCCCATTGCCGTATCGGTTGTCACCCCGAACAGCGTGGACAGCTTGAGAATAAATTCCATGCTTGGAACAGTTTTATTGTTTTCATAATTTGCAATGGTTGCAGTTGAAACGTTTAATGCCTTTGCAAGCTGTTCCTGTGTCAGATTGTGCTTTTTACGGATATTCTTGATCCCTTCTCCAATGTTGTACTCATACAACTGCATCACGCCCTTTCGCACTGTCATTATACCATACCTTATGGGCGTAATCAAACATTTTTTTACATATTTTTCTGAATTACGTCAGAAATTGCAGCAAATTCCAACAAATTCAGACGTTCCCCGCGGATTCCGGGGGCAACGCCTGCCTGTTCCAAAAGCCCGGCCATGGCCTGCTTGTCCATCCCCAGTCCGCTGGACAGACAATTCAACAGCGTTTTGCGCCGCTGCGCAAACGCGGCTTTCACCACCCGGAACAGCAGCTTTTCGTCCCGCACTGCCACTCGCGGGCGTTCCAGCATATGAAACCGGACGACCGCAGAATCCACCTTAGGCGGCGGATAGAAGCTTGCCGCCGGCACACGGGCGACAATTTCCGCATCCGTGTAGTAACTGCACAGCACGCTGACCGCGCCGTAATCCTTCGTTCCCGCCTGTGCGCACAGCCGCATCGCCACCTCTTTCTGCACCATCACCACGATATTCTCAAAAGGCAGCCGGCTCTCAATCAGGCGCGTGATAATCGGCGTGGTAATATAATACGGCAGATTTGCCGCCACGCTGACCCGCCCGTCCCCAAATGCGTCATGCAGCAAAGCCCCAATATCCATTTTTAAAATATCTCCGGGAACCACCTGCACATTGTCAAACTCCCCCAGCGTATATTCCAGGACGGGCAGCAGGCTGTTGTCAATCTCCACCGCAACCACTTTCCGGGCCGCCTGCGCCAGCTCCCGCGTGAGCACGCCAAACCCCGGCCCGATTTCCAAAATGCCGTCCGCCGCTCCCGCGGCTTTCACAATGTGCTGCAAAACAGAGGGGTCCAACAAAAAATTCTGCCCCAGCCCTTTGGAAAAATGAAACCCAAACCGTTTTGCAACTGCCTTGATCTCCTGTATTGACGTCAAATCCATAGCCTGCCCCTTTCCATTTGTGTAGACGATAAAAAAGGCGGAGCTTTCTCCGCCTTTCATCAATCTAAAACGTAGACCGTTGCGCTTCTTCTTCCAAAGTTGATGCATTCCTTACGTGTGTTGTAACACAAATCAACCTTGTTCCCTTTAATTGCGCCGCCGGTGTCCCCAGCGATGCAGTATCCGTATGTCCACGATTTTCCGCCGTCGCTGGATTCGATGTACAGTTTCGTCCCCAGCGGGATCACGTTCGGGTCCACCGCCACAACGCCGTACTGCGGCGTCAGGCCGTAAGCGGTTTTAGCATGGCCCCCGTTTTCGCCCGGCGATGTGTCATATGCTGTTGCCGTCACAGTGAGCTTTCTTGAATACGAGAAATTCTTATCCTTTGCCTGGCTGCTGGCTGGAACCGCCTGCTCCGCCTTGTTCTCAGCCGGCTTCGGAATCGGCTTGGTGCCAATGCCCTTCACCGCGTTTACGGGCTCTTTTATGACAGCCTCCGAAACAACCTCCCGGCCGATTTCAACGCCGTCCTTTTTGGTTACCTTATACACCGTCTCCCGGACACCGTCCGCGCCTTCCGTCAGCAATTTATTCGTGCCGACATACAGCGTCGCGTCCTGCTGTTCCACCGTTTCAAAGGGGACCGGCGTCTCCACCCGTTCCTCAGTGATCTCAACCCGCGACACCGTGACCGTCATATCTTCGGTAACAGCCGTTGTTCCCGCAGGCTCCACCAGGTCGTTCGGGCCCAAAACAATCCCGATTTCCTCCAGTGCCTTTGCGACGGTATTCTGTGTCGTCGCAACAATTTCAATCTTTCCGTCCGCAACAAGCTCAAATACGGTTCCTTCCCGCACGATGATTTTTGCTTCATCATAAATCGGATCGCCGTCCTGCATATTGACCTGGTCATACTCATCCACGACGACGCCATTCTCCTGCAGGAATTCTCCCACAGTTTCTTTTCTGGTGCTGATGGTACTGACGGTTTCCGCGTTTGCGAACGCGTCAATCTGCACCAGCGTCACCTTCTTGCGGCTGGTGTCAAAAACCGCACCTGTCGTAAACATACATATCAATATCACAGAAATGGACGTCAATAAGATACGCCCTTGCTTGTTGCGGTAGGATTTCAGTGTTTTCATAGAAAACATTGCATTCTACCTCCTATCCTATACAAGCGCTATTATACCCGACCATCTTCATTTTGTCAAGTATTTTGTTACGAAGTTGTTACAACTTGCCTAAAAAGATTATTTCTTTTTTTCGAAAAAAACTTTTTTTCTGTTGTTTTTCACGATATATTTTCCATTATATTCCCCTCTTCAAGCTACAGTCTTTTACCAGAATATCATGCTCTCTCAGCAAAAGTTCCGCAAGCTCTCGGGCGCTGTACTTATGGGTCACTT
>DVND01000157.1 GCA_018714645.1 Candidatus Avimonoglobus intestinipullorum | reverse complement strand
AACCTGCAATTTGAAAAAACAAACTTCATAAATTTCGGGAAACTTTTTGTGGAAAAGTTGTAAAAATGATAAAATCGGCGGATTGCCTGACGATATGGGTTGAAAAATGGGACGTAGTGTGATATAAATATAGATGAAAGTGAAAATGAATGCACGACTGCAAGGAGGAACGCATGGAAAGTCAATCAAACGGCATGCAGCCGATCGTAGGGAAGCTGAGCATCATCAGTATGCGGGGCTGTGAGGAAATCACGAGCAAAATTGACTGGTATTTGAAACAATTCAGGAAAGAGTATGAGGATTGCGAGACCTATGTGACCCACATCACGTGCCCGCGGTTTGGGACGGGCGAGGGGAAATGCGTCATCAGCGAGACCATCCGCGGCCATGACGTTTACGTCATCTGCGATATGTTCAACCACGGCGTGACCTATAAAATGTATGACCATGAGAACCATATGAGTCCGGACGACCATTTCCAGGATTTAAAGCGGATTATCGCGGCGGCAAGCGGCAAGGCGCGCCGGATTACGGTGGTGATGCCGATGCTGTACGAAGGCCGCCAGCACAGGCGCACCGCGCGGGAGTCGCTGGACTGTGCGCTGGCGCTGCAGGAATTGGTCCGCATGGGCGTTTCCAACATCATCACCTTTGACGCCCATGACGCGCGCGTGCAGAATGCCATCCCCTTAAACGGGTTTGACGATGTGCAGACTACATACCAGATGATCAAAGCCCTGACCCGGGCCGTTCCCGACATTTCCTTCGACAAGGAGGATACGATTGTCATCTCCCCCGACGAGGGCGGGATGCAGCGGTGTATGTATTATTCCTCCGTGCTGGAGATCGATCTGGGTATGTTCTACAAGCGCCGGAACTATTCTGTGATTGTCGATGGCAAAAACCCCATCGAGGCGCATGAATATCTGGGCCGGGACGTTGCCGGCAAGGACGTTATCATCGTGGACGATATGATTTCCAGCGGCGAATCGGTGCTGGAAATCGCGAAAAAGCTGAAAGCGCAGGGCGCAAAGCGCATCTTTATCTTCACGGCGTTCGGGCTGTTCTGCAACGGTTTGAAAAAGTTTGACGAGGCGTATAAAAACGGGGAAATCAACCGGGTGTTCACCACGAACCTGGTGTACAGGATGCCGGGCCTGTTTGAGCGGGCGTGGTATTGCGAGGTGGATATGTCCAAGTATATTTCCTTGCTGATCGATACGCTGAACCATGATGAAACCATCAGCAACCTGCTGGTGCCTGTGACAAGAATTAAAAATCTGCTGAAGAAAATCGGCCAGCGTTAAAAAATAAACCCCCATACCGGCATTGCCGGTATGGGGGATTTTTCATGTAAGTACAAATTAGCAGCAGCAATCATTGTTGTTGCCGCCGAAAATGCCGTTGCCGTCACCGCAGCAGCAGATTACCAGGACAATGATAATCAATACCCAGATCCAGGAATCCGAACCTCCGCAGCCTCCGAATAAACTCATAATAATAGCCTCCTTTTTGATATTTTACGAGAATTGGTCGCTCTGATATAAAATACGCAGAAAGGGGCAAAGTGTTACACATTCTGTTCGTGAAAAATAAAAACATGGCCGGGGGTGCGGGTGATGTAGAGCATAAACTGCCGCCCGTCGGCGCGCGCGACGCAGCTCCAGCCGTTCCCGGTCTCCTTGATTTTCCCATATACGGCGCGGGGGTAATGGGCGTCCAAATACCTCCGGACGGCCTTGTGCTGGGCGGCGAACCGGGGTTTATTGAAAACGCCATTCCCGCGGATCAGGTGGTATACGCCGCCGATTATCAGCCCCGCCGCCACGGGGATCCATTTTTTATGCTGCTTCAATGGGCGTCATCTCCTGTAGTATGATATGCATTGTATACATCGCGCTTTGGCAGGCCCCGGTCTTTTGCCGCTTCTTTAACCGCTTCTTTGGGGGAAAGCCCCTTTTCGATGTAATGCTCCACATGCGCCGGAACCGGCAACTCCGCCCACCAGGCATCTGTGGGAGCTGCGCAATCCGGCGCGCCTTCGATGACCAGCACGTATTCGCCCCGCGGGGCAGTTTCTTCATAATATGCCTCCGCTTCCGCCAGCGTCATGCGGAGCACTTCTTCGTGAAGCTTTGTCAGCTCCCGCGCCAGCGCGATGCGGCGGCCGCCGCCGAACGCGGCGCACATATCATGCAGCGTATATTTTAATTTGTGGGGCGCTTCGTAAAAAATCAGGGTATGGGGGTCGTTTTTCACCTGCTCCAAATGCTCCCGGCGGTGGCGTTTATTCACGGAAAGGAAGCCCTCGAATGAAAACCGCCGCGTGGAAAGCCCCGACAAAATCAGGGCGTTTACGGCCGCCACCGGCCCCGGGACGGAGGTGACGGGGAGATTTTTTTCGATGCAAAGCCTTACCAAATCCTCGCCGGGGTCGGAGATGGCGGGCGTGCCCGCGTCTGACACCAGGCAGACGTTTTTTCCCTCTTCCAAAAGCCCTGTAATGTATGCGCCCTTTTCCCGCTTATTGTGTTCGTGATAGCTGGTGAGGGGTTTTGATATCCCGAAATGGTTCAGAAGCTGGACCGTCCGGCGGGTATCCTCCGCGGCGATCAAATCCGCCGTGCGGAAGAGTTCCAGCGCGCGGGCGGATACGTCGCCCAGGTTGCCGATGGGCGTTGCACAAAGATACAGCGTTCCGCACATATTCTATCCTCTTTCATAAATTCGTTTCAGTTCCGCGCTTTCCCCGCCGTGCCCATCCTGTAAAAACAGGGGCGGCAGGATGCGCAGCTCCGGCTTGCCGTTTTTCAGCCCGTCGATGAGCACCAGGTTGGCCTCTTTTTCCGCTTTTGGGTAAACCAGCCGCAGGCGTTTCGGTTCAATGCCATATGCCCGCATCAGGCTGATGAGCTCCGCCATCCGGTAGGGGCGGTGCACCAGCACCAGATGCCCCGCCGGCGCCAGCAGGGAATTTGCCGCCCGGACGACGTCCTCCAGCGTACAGGTGACTTCGTGCCGGGCGATGGTTTTTGCGTCCGCCGCATTCACCAGCGCCGCGCCCGCCTTCATATATGGGGGGTTGCAGGTGATGACGTCAAACCGTTTCGGCCCATATAAAGCAGGGGCGTTTTTCAAATCGCCCTCTGTAATTTCTATGCGGCCTTCCAGGCCGTTGAGCAGCACGGAGCGCTTTGCCATGTCGCAGACGGCGGGCTGCAATTCCAGCCCGCAGATACGCGGCGTGCCGGTTTTTGCGGACAGCAGCAGCGGCACGATCCCGCTGCCCGTACAGAAGTCCAGCGTCCGCCCGGAGGGGAGCTGTTTTGCAAAATCCGCAAGCAGCACCGCGTCGGTCCCAAATTTGAACCCGTCCCGCTTTTGGATCAGGCGCAGGCCGCGGCATTGCAGATCGTCAATTTGTTCGTTTTCAAAAAGGGGGATATCCATTATTCCACCGGCCTGTCCGCAACGGCGAAGCTGATCTCGCCCATTGCCGCCATCTGCCCGTCCACGGTCGCTTTCGCGCTGGCGCGCCCCATGCCGTGGCGGTAGACGATCAATTCCACTTCCAATTGCAGCGTGTCGCCCGGCACCACCTGCTTTCTGAATTTGAAGTTGTTCGCGCCGGTCAGAAGCCCCAGCTTGCCCTTATTTTCGGGCATGGACAGCAGCAGCACTGCGCCAAGCTGGGCCAGGCTTTCAATAATCAGCACGCCGGGCATGATCGGCACGCCCGGGAAATGCCCTTGGAAATGGGGTTCGTTGGCGGTCACGTTTTTAATGCCCACCGCGCGCTTTCCTTCCTCCAGCTCGGTCACCCGGTCCACCAACAGGAACGGGTAACGGTGGGGCAGTATTTTTTCGATTTCAACAATGTCAATCATGGCAGTGCTCCTTAATTTTTATAGTATGTATGGGCGGCGTCAATATTTTTGCCCAGGCTTTCCAGGGCGATGCCCGCCCCTTTGATGACGCATAAATCCATGTCCTGCGCCA
Source organism: Candidatus Avimonoglobus intestinipullorum (assembly GCA_018714645.1). GTDB lineage: Bacteria > Bacillota > Clostridia > UBA1381 > UBA1381 > Avimonoglobus > Avimonoglobus intestinipullorum. The sequence goes on along the minus strand of DVND01000157.1, from coordinate 9,126 downwards.
GGAAGATTTTAATGCCGGTTTCCATTTTCAGCCGTTTTTCCAGGCCGTAGAGCTTCGCCCCGCCGCCTGTGAGCAGGATGCCGTCCTCCAGGATGTCGTTCAGCAATGCCGGGGGCGTATCCTCCAAGGCGGATTTGATGACCTGCACGATGGCGTTGACAGCAGGGTCAAACGCTTCCCGCAGCTCGTCCGAATTCAGCGTGACGCTGCGGGGCATGCCGGTGGCGGCGTCGCTGCCGCAGGCGGTGGCATACAGCAGCCGCTCCCGCGGGAACACACAGCCGATTTCCATCTTGATCCGCTCTGCGGTCGGCGTGCCGATAATCAGGTTGTATTTCTGCCGCACATAGGAAGCGACGGCCTCGGTGAATTCTTCGCCGGCGGTCTTGATGGAGCGGCTGACGACGGGATTCCCCAGCGATATTGCCGCGATATCCGTGGTGCCGCTGCCGATATCCGCAATCAGCATGCCGCGGGCCAGCGAAATGTCGCATCCCGCGCCCACTGCCGCCGCGATGGGTTCTTCAATCAAGTACACCTTCCGCGCGCCCGCCTGGTGGCATGCATCGATAAGGGCGGACTGCTCCACGCCCGTGATGGTGCTGGGCACGCAAATCATGACCCGGGGCTTGATGAAGCTCCGTTTGCAGATTTTTTCAATCAAGCGTCTTAAAAGCTCGGAGGCCAGGGAAAAGTCCGTAATCACGCCGCCGGACAGCGGGCGCTGCACCTCCATGACCTGCGGGGTTTTGCCGCGCATGGCCTGCGCCTCTTCGCCCACGGCCAGGATTTTCCGGTCCGCCGTGTCATAGGCCACAATGGAAGGTTCATATAAAACAACGCCGTTCCCCTGCAGATAGATGAGGGTGTTTGCCGTCCCGAAGTCAATTGCCAGGTCTTTGGAAAACAGGCGGCTGAGGAATGAGCCAATATTCATTTCAATTCTCCATTCAATTCAGAAGTCTACTCATTTATTATATACGTTTTCAGGCCGGAATCAAGGTTTTTAAAGGATTTTCAGCAATTTGCCCGCGTTTTTGTATTGGATCTGCTCCAAAACCGCCGGTGCAAGTTCCAGGGATTCCAGCGCCAGAAGCGTATCCGCCGGGGATTCCCAGGGGGAATCCGTACCGAACAGGATCCTGTCCGGCGTGTGGTTTTGGATGATGCGCAGCGCCTGTTCCCGCGGCATCTGGGTGATGCTGTAGCTGGTGTCAAAATAGACGGGCATGCCCACCAGATAACGTTCCACGTCATCCCACATGCGCCAGCCGCCCATATGTGCCGCCACGACGGTGCAGCCCGGCGCCTGTTCCAGGGCGGCCCGAAGCTGCTTGGGCGTGCAGTGGACGGGCGGCGGCATACCGATGTCCGCGCCGGCGTGGAGGACGACAATTAAGTCCAGCTCTGCACATGCCTGAAGCAGGCGCACGGCTTCGGGGGAGTCGATGTACACCTGCTGGTATTCCGGGTGCAGCTTGATACCCCTGAGCCCCAACGCCTTGATGGAACGGAGCGTTTCCTCCCAATCTTCCTGAAGGGGGTGGAGGCTGCCGAAGGAGAAAATCCCCTCCGTGCCGTTGATTTCCGCAGCAAAACGGTTGATGGACGGCGCTTGGGTGACGGTGGTGGCGATGGGGAGGACGACAGAATAATCGACGCCGCATTGCCGCATCAGGCTCCGCAGGCCCGCCATATCCCCCGTTCGCACGGCTTTTGCCTCTTTCCCCTGCACCTTTAAAACGTTCCCCTCCAAAATCCGGATGGTCCGTTCCGCAATTTTGTCCGGGAACGCATGTGTGTGAAAATCTATAATCATTAAGAATGCACCTCTTTTGTAATTTGATTTATATTGTAGCGCAAAATCGGAAAAATTGCAACCGGTGGCGGGGAATTCAAAATAAAAATCGGGAAATGGGGCAAAATAGCGGATGTATTGCAAAAAATTGGAATGATTTCATCAAAATACAGCAAAATATGTAGGATTTAGAGGAAATAATTCTTGAATAACCTGTGATGTTATGATATGATAACAAATATTGTATTAAATGCGGCTGCGGCTGGACTGCATGCGGCATGGGAGGAATGACGGTGCTTTTTAACTCCTTACACTTTCTGGTGTTTTTCCCTATTGTGACGCTTATTTATTTTTTGATTCCCCAGAAAGTGAAATATCTGTGGCTTTTGGCGGCCAGCTATTATTTTTATATGTGCTGGAACCCCAAATACGCGCTGCTGATGCTGACGTCCACAGGGATCACGTTCCTGAGCGGGCTGGCGATCCATCGGTTTGGGAAAATCAAAAATGAAAAAAAATCCATTGTCTTGAAAAAATCCGCTGTGGCGGTCAGCTTTATCCTGAATCTGGCAATCTTGGCGTTTTTCAAATATTTTTACTTTATTTTGGACAATGTGAACGGGATTTTAAGCCTGTTCCAGTTCCAAATCCTCCAGCCGCAGTTTGACATTGTCCTGCCGGTGGGGATTTCCTTCTATACCTTCCAGGCGCTGAGCTACACCATGGATGTGTACAGGAACGAGATTGAAGCGGAGCGGAATTTTTTCAAATACGCGCTGTTTGTATCGTTTTTCCCCCAATTGGTGGCGGGGCCCATCGAACGGTCCAAGAACCTGCTGCTGCAGGTCCATGCGGAGCACCGGTTCAACTATAAACGCACCCGCCACGGCCTGTTCCTGATGCTGTGGGGCTTTTTTGAAAAGCTGGTGATCGCGGACCGGGCGGCGGTGCTGGTAAATACGGTTTACAACGACTACGCCTCCTATGGCGGGCTGAACCTCATTTTGGCAACGGTATTTTTCGCCGTACAGATTTACTGTGATTTCGCTTCCTACACGGATATCGCCCGCGGGTCGGCGGAGGTGATGGGGTTTGAATTGATGAAGAATTTCCAGCAGCCGTATTTTTCCAGGAGCATTGCGGAATTCTGGCGCAAATGGCATATTTCGCTGTCCAGCTGGTTTAAGGATTATCTGTACATCCCCCTGGGCGGGAACAAGCGCGGGGCGGTGCGCAAATACATTAATATTATGATTGTATTCCTTGCAAGCGGCCTCTGGCACGGCGCAAGCTGGCATTTTGTGATCTGGGGGCTGGTGCACGGCCTGTACCAGGTGCTGGGCGCGGCGTGCATGAAGGTGCGGGTGTGGGTGACGGATATGCTGCACATCAAGCGGCAGTCCCATGCGCACCATTTGTTCCAGCGGCTGGTGACGTTTGCGCTGGTGTGCATCGGCTGGGTATTTTTCCGCGCCGATACGCTGGGGGACGCCGTTGCGATCCTGGGGAAGTGGGTTACGGATTTCAACCCCTGGATGCTGACGGACGGCGGCTTGACCGCCATGGGGCTGGACGCCGCAAACCTGCTGGTGTTTGCAGCCGCTGTGGGCGTGCTGTTTTTGGTGAGCGTGGCGGGGTATTACCAGATACCGCTGCGGGACCGGATTTTGGGGGCGAATGTTTTGTTCCGGTGGAGCGTTTATTTTATCCTGCTGTTCGCGGTGTTGATTTTCGGTATCTACGGGCCGGAATTTAGCGAGAGCCAGTTTATTTATTTCCAGTTTTAGCGCAGATGAAAGGAATGGGTACAGTTGTATAAAAAGCTATTGTTGAAAATTGTGGCGTTCCTGGCGGTGTTTAGCGTGCTGTTCCTGCCGCTGAATACGCTTTTAAGCAGGAAATCGCTTTGGGGCGCGTGGAATTCCACCACGAAGCTCGCCGGCTTTTATAACTCCCCGCGGGAGGAGTACGACGTGCTGTTTTTCGGGTCCTCCAACACCTACTGCTCCTTTAATCCGCTGGTGCTGTGGGAGGAAAAACAGGTGAAATCCTATGTGTTTGCCACCCAGAACCAGCCGATCTGGGCGACTTATCACTATATGAAGGACGCGTTTAAGACCCAGAAGCCGAAAGTTGCCGTCCTGGATGTGCTGATGATGACGAAGCACACGGAATATTATGACGATGGCGTAAACTATTCCTTTGCGGACGATATGCCTTTTTCATGGAACAAAATCCAGCTTGCGCTTGTGTCCGCACAGGGGAAGGGCGCCTTTGACCTGCTGTTCAATTTTACCAAATACCACTCCCGCTGGAATGAGCTGAAAGAGGAGGATTATACCTTCCGGCGCGGGGAGCAGCGGGATTATCTGAAAGGGTATGTGCTCCTGCCGGACGTATACCCGGATGGGATCCGGCCGGATGTGACGGAGGTCACCGCCACGGCGGAGCTGCTGGATAAAAATGTGGAATATCTGGAAAAAATTATACGCCTTTGTGAAGAAGAACAGGTGGAGCTGCTGCTGGTGAAAGCGCCAAACAATAAAACCACGGCCCAGGAGGCCCACTACCGGGAGGTGGAGCAGCTGGCGCGGGAGCATGGGGTGCCCTATGTGGATTATAACAATTATTATGAAGAAATCGGCCTGGATTTAAAAACGGATTTTTATGATAAATCCCACTTGAATTACAGGGGCGCGGAGAAATTTACGCGGTTTTTTGCGGCTAGTCTCAGTCTCGCGCCGTCGGAGGATCACAATCACACCGCCGCCCAGTGGGATTTGGACTTACAGGAGTACAAACAGACAATCAGCGGTTTGGGATAAAAAAAGACAGCCTATAAAACAGGCTGTCTTTTCGTTTGACAAACCACGCACAGTTTGTCAAAAAATCCGGTTGCCGCCGCATCATTTGATTTACATACGCTGCCTCTGACACCTGATCCAAACCGGAATTTTTCATTTCAATACATCCGCGCGCTTCCTGCCGCGGCATATTTTCAATTTGCCCCCAACGCGTTTATCTTTTGCATGCAACAGCGCATCTTCCAGCAAGCACCGGCTTATCCGAACATCTATCTCTTGCACGAACGCCGCGGGCAATTCCTTTTCAGTCCGAAGCAAGATTTCAGATAAGAACCGCCTTATTGCGTGGGCTGCGGGAATCCATTCAAACCACAGTCCCGAACATGGAGTTTTTTTAAAATTCATGCTCCGTCTGGTTCAACCATCGGTGTCATTCACTATTGTCCGCAGATTTTTAAAAAATATGTTTAAAAAAATATGTAATTTTTTCTTTTCGCCGATTTTTTTCCCATGCATATTATAAAATGGGGGGAATGAAACAGGAAAGAAGTGAAACCGGATGGATTTAAACTTTTTAAGCGAGATGTATGTGCCCATCGTAATGGCGGGCTGCCTGATTACGGGTTATATTCTGAAAAAGTGGCTTAAGGATTCAGGGAACAAATGGATTCCCACCATTCTTGTTGTGTTGGGCGCGGCGCTGGGCTGTCTGGCAAACGGGCAGATCACCCTGCAGAACATCGTTTACGGCGCGTTTACGGGATTGGCAAGCACAGGGTTCCATCAAGCGTTTAAGCAATTGATTTCGCGCACTTCCAAAAACGATTGCAAAAAGGAGGGTCAAGATGAGTGACGTTACAGCAACCATTCGGGATATCAGCGCGCTGACGCCGCAGGCGCAGGAGGCGTGCCGGCTGTTTTTAAAATACTGTACGGATGCGGGGCTTGCGGTGCGCATCACCGAAACGTACCGTTCCCAGGCGCGGCAGGAGTACCTGTATGAACAGGGCCGGACGCGGCCGGGGGCGGTTGTTACGTGGACGAAGAACAGCCGCCATACCGCCCGGCGCGCATGGGATATCTGCAAAAATGTGAAGGGGGAGGAGTATTCCGATCCCGCTTTTTTCAAAAGCTGCGGCGCGATCGCGGCGCAGCTGGATATCACCTGGGGCGGGACGTGGAAAACGCCGGATACGCCCCATTTTGAAATAACCACTGCATGGAAAGCGCCCACAGAAGGGCAGGAGGAGGAATTGGATATGGCGACGAAAGCCGAATATGATAAAAAAATTGCGGAGCTGGAGAGCCGGGTCTGGGAGCTGGAGCATCCAATGATTTATAACTATGTGGATGAAAATATGCCGGAATGGGCCAGGGAGCCGATTTCAGACCTGATAAACCGGGGGCTTTTGAAGGGTTCGGGCGAAGGTTTGGATTTAAACGACACGGAACTGCGCGTGCTGGTCATCCTCCAGCGCACGCTCCAACAGAAAGGCTAAAAAATTTACAGTTTGTTCACACAATACCAAACATTCCGTATTATAATATAATCATAGTTTTGTTCGAATGAGAAAGGACTGTTTGGAAGCATGAATGAGTACCAATGGTATCAGGATGAATTTTCCCATTCCCCCGTTCAGGAGGGTTATAAGCCGGTGCGGGCGAAAAAAGGCGTGCCGGCATGGCTGGTGGCGCTGTTGGTTTCCATCGGCATCTGCGCTGTGTTTATGCCGGTGCTTGTCTATGCGGTGCTGCCGCGGATGCGTCCTTCCACGGTGATTTCCTATGTCGGCGGCGGAGAAGGCGGACAGGCGCAGGCGCCGCTGACGTCCGGCTCTGTGGGTGAAATTGGTACGCGGGCGCTTGAGAGCGTCGTTCGGGTGGAGAACCAGGGCAGCATCGGCGGGTTTTTCAACCAAATGGTGTCCTATGGCGAAGGAGCGGGCGTGATCGTCAGCGAGGACGGATATATTCTGACCAGCAGTTATATTGTGGAATCCAGCGGGAACATCACGGTGACCCTGCCGGACAAGACGGAATATGAAGCGCGGGTTGCGGGAACGGACAGCCAATCGGATGTGGCTATTTTAAAAATTGAGGCAACCGGCCTGACGCCGGTGGTATTCGGCGATTCAGATACGGTCGCGCTGGGGGACGCCGTTGTGGCGGTGGGCAGCCCGATTGCGGAGCAGCTTTCCAGCTCGGTGACCAGCGGCACCATTTGCGGGATTGACAAAGGCGTTGAATTGCAGGACGGCAGGACGGTGAACCTGTTCCAGACGGATGCGGCGATGCTGGAGGGCAGCGTCGGCGGGGTGCTGCTCAACAGCGCGGGACAGGTGATTGCCATGACCAATGCGCTTGTCAGCGACAGTTCGGAGCTGAAGCTGGCAACGCCCATCAATGACGTGAAGCCTGTTTTGGAGGGGCTTTTGAATAACGGGCAGGCGCCCCAAACGCCCATGATCGGCATCATGGGGACGGACGCGGACTATGGCGTGAATATCTCGTCCGTGTCGCCGGACACGCCCGCGGATCGGGCAGGCCTTAAGGCGGGGGATCTGATTGTCAAGGTGAACGGGCAGGCGGTGCAGTCTGTGGCGCAGATCAATGAAATCCGTTCGCAGCACAGCGCGGGCGATACGTTGACCTTTACCATCTACCGCCAGGGAGAGCTCCTGGAAATTGAGGTCACGTTGAATTAAAAAAATCCGCTTCGGCGGTCAGAGGGTTAAAACAAATAGGCATACCGCTTTTGGAGTGGTATGCCTGTTTGTGCATATTATGATATTTTCAGTATTTATGACTTTATGGAATGGAGATCATAACTGCTTCGCAAAGCGGCTGCTGATTTTTATCCCAGGAAAAAACCTTAACCGTATCTGCTGCCGGTTCGGTAAGCTTGAGCTGCGTAAGGCAGCTTTCTATAGTAAAAACTGCCTCATGGACAGAAAGTAATTTCCCATCCTGATATGCGGCGGCGTAGACGGCTGCGCTGTCCTCTAAAGCGGATGCAATGTCCAGTACAAGCCCGTCCCTGTGTACGGCCGGCCGGCCCTGTACCCATAGGGGGGCGTCAATTTCACAAATAAAGCCTTTGTATAGATATGTGCCGTCCGGCGTATCGTTCCATACCCCGCCGTTTTCCAAATCAGCCAATTCCAGGTAATGCTCAATCCCCCTGTCATTGTTTGGTTCGCCAAGGTTCCATAATGTGTCGATGAGCCAGGGTTCGCCGGAGACCCATTGCCACGCCCTTTCGTTTTCTTCATCTGTCCCGCCGAGATAGTACCGGTCTTTTCCGCCTTTTTCCGCCAGGGATACGATTGCGCGATGTTCCTCCAAGGAAGTAATTGTAGCCAAATGTCCGCCGAGAGCTTCGCAAATTGCTTTTGCTTCCTTCCAGCTTACAACATAGTCAAATAACAGGTAATTGTGGCCGCCGTACGCCTGGGCGGCTTGTGGGACGTATTGCCCCGTAACGGAAAAATAATATGTGTCGCTGACGGAGGAGCGCCAGTCCGAGCCGTCCCCGTTCCACGCTTCGGAATTTTTGGACTCCAAAATAACGCAATACAGCCCTTCTTCCAATTGGCGCGTTGTGCCGGAGGCTGCGTAAAAGATGTTTTCATAATACTTGTATTCTCCGGAGGGGATCTGCTTTTGCAGGTAGATATTGTAATGCGTTGTATTCACGGTGGGATCCCACGTGAAGGTGATATCCTGGTCAGATGCATACCGGTCCTGCATGTATTTTAAACTTGGCTTGCCGGGATCCTTTATGCAGACGTCACATAAACCATAACGGACGGTTTCGCCGTTTTTAAAGATTTCCCCGCAGCGGCATTGATAGTATTTGTAATGCGGATGGTTCCCTCCAAAATACAAATATTTATCACAGGTGTGTTGGTGGTTTGTGACGCATTCCGCGCAGGTGGAAAAATAGCCAAATTCCTGCTTCGCCTTTATATCCCCGCAGGAGCATTGGTAATATGCGTAATGAGGGTGGTAGCCGCCATAGAACCGGAACGTGGTATAATTGTGGACATGTGCCCCGCCGTTTATAACTCTAACCGCATACTGAAATTGATTATTTCCATTGCTATTCCAACTCGGGATGGAACGCCATTCTGCTAAAGTTGGTTTCCTTATTATACCATATTTGCTATTTAAGGCATGGATAATATAGCCTCCGTTTGCATCATAAATCCCCGCATGATTAAGGTTAGAAGCAGAGGAACCAAATAAAAGTACATCGCCGCTTTGAAGCTTGGAAACGTCTGTTATTACTGTTCCATACTGTGTCCAGTCGGTTTTTGTTGTATAAGGAAGGGTAATCCCATGTTGCTTGTATACATAGTATATCAATCCAGAGCAGTCAAAAGAATTTGGACCATGCGTATTTAATACGTAAGGATATTTTCCAACATAATTGTTAATTAAGTCATTAACAATATCCGTACCGGTTGCGGCGTTTGCGGCTATGGGCGCTGTGATAACCGTACCGGTTACAAAAAAGAACAC
>DVND01000156.1 GCA_018714645.1 Candidatus Avimonoglobus intestinipullorum | reverse complement strand
TGAATAAAGTATAGACAAAACCCCTCCATCCCATACAAAATGGGCCTGTACAAATGAAAACAGGCTGCCGCATTAAAAGCAGCAGCCCCAAAAGCTCAATAAAATTTATCCCTGTACTCGGACAGCGTCATCCCGACCATCTTCTTAAACAGCTGGCTGAAATACTTGGGGTCGGAATATCCGATCATATTGGCAATTTGATAAAAGGTCAGGCTGCGGTTTGCAAGCAGCTCCTTCGCCTTTTCAATCCGCTTCTCCGTCAGGTATTTTACATAATTCATCCCCGTTTCCTTTTTGAACAGCCGGCTCAGATAACTCAGGTCGGTGTAAAAAATCTTCTCCAAATCCTTTAAGGAGATATCTTCCATATAATGCTGGTCGATATAAGCCTTTATCGCTTTTATGCTCCTGTTCCCGTTCATATTGCCGCGCCGGCTGAACGCGTTGTTCAGCGCCGTCAATATCTCCAGCAGCATCTGTTTGATCTTCCAAATATTCAGTTCATGCAGCGGTTTTTCAAAAAACAGCCGCTGCGCGCCGGTATTCACAAAATCGGAAAACGGGATGTTGACACTGTGTGCCCAGTCCCTGACTGCCGCGAGGATGGTCCTCAGCCACCGCTCCAGCTCCGCCGGCAAAAGCTTGTTCTCTATGGTCTTGTCAAAGGATTCATCCAGCGTCCGTTCCATATCCTTTAAATCACAGACCTCTATGCTGCGCAAAAGCCGGTCTGTTTCACCTTTCAGCAGCGCCTCATATGACCCCTGAAACAGCGCCGCCTCTATTTCTCCATAAAAGACCTGCGTATGGTGCTCCAAATATAAATTATAGTGCAGCGCACACAGCGCCTGCCGATGAATTTCTTCAAATTTACATCCGGGCGTGCTGATCCCAATGGCGGCGTCCGTGCCCGCAATCCGCTGTATTTCCGACAACAGCTCCGCCCGCAGCGCCAGGGACGTTTCAGGGACGACAACCAGCAGGTATTCCTCCCTGAAAAACGACACGATCTGCTCTTTAAACCGGTTCTTCAAAATGTAAATATATTTGATTTTTTCCGACAGGGCATTTGCCGTTTCACATTTCAAAATCACCATAAAATGCGGGGCGGGAAAGCTGTAATCCCTGGTTTCAAAAAACAGCCGCGCTTTTTCATCGTCCTGTTCCATGGTTTTCAAGCCGGTATCATCCTGTTCCTGCTGGATTTGTGCCACCAGCTTTTCAACGACAGGGACAAGCTCTTCCTTTGTGACAGGCTTTAACAAATACGCAACCACACCCGCGCGGATTGCCTGCTGGGCATATTCAAATTTTTTATAGCCGCTGACAATGATAAACTTGCTCCCGCATCCATTTTGCTGCAATTGTTCCATCATATCAAGGCCCGTCATGCCCTTCATCTTAATATCCGAAAGGACAATATCGGGTTTGAGCCTGTTGATGATTTCAATGCCGGCGGGCCCGCTGTCCGCATAACCGATGATTTCAATCCCATAATCCTTCCATGCAATCAAATTCGCAATGCCATTCCTGGAATAGAATTCATCGTCCACTATTACCATTGAATATTTCACATCTAATCCCCCTTATACTTTTTTACCGGTATATGGATGTACACCGTGGTTTTCTCGTTGGGGATACTGGTGATATCAATGTCAAACCCTTCCCCGTAAAACAGCCGGATCCGCTGGCTGGCATTGATAATGCCAATGTTTTTCCCGGGCATGGAATAGATATCCGTCGAATGGAGCATTTTTTGGATTTCCTCAATCTTTTCCGGTTCCATCCCCCGCCCGTTGTCGCGGATAATAAAAATCAACTCATCCTGCATCTGCTTTGCAAATATCATGATTTTCCCCGTCCATTCCACCTTTTCAAGCCCATGCTTCACCGCATTTTCGGCAAAAGGCTGCAGCAGGAATTTTAGGGTATACAACTGCTGGATTTCCTCCGGCACATCGATTTCATATTCAAAATTGTCCCCATACCGGAGCTTCAAAATACGGAAATACCGTTCAACATTTTCCAGTTCCTCCGATATCAACACTTCCTTTTCGGTGGAGTTGTTAAACCGCAGCAGCTGGGACAGGCACACCACCGCCTCATCCAGCTTGTCCTGCTCATCCATGGCAGACATCATGCGGATCATGTCCAGCGTGTTGTAAATGAAATGCGGGTTGATCTGGCGCTCATAGCTCTGGAGCTGCGCTTCCTTGGTTTTCAATTCCACGCTCAGGTTTTTGTTGATCAGGTCGTTGAGCATATCCAGCATGGAATTATAGCTGGCAACCAGCTTCCCCACTGTTTCATCCGCTTCCACATAGACCTTCGTGGAAAAATTGTTTTCCTTCACATGCTCGATGCTGCTGGAAAGCATATTCAGCGGCCTTACAATCGAATTTGCAATAAACCGCGCAATCAGCATCGTCACCGCCGCCAGCACCAGCATGATGAGCACATTGTTCATAATCGTGCGGTAGAGCACTTCGTTCACACTGCGTTCTTCAATCAAATTTACGACCTTCCAGCCGTTTTCCGTCTCCCCCGCGGAAATATAATAGTAGCTTTGGCCGTCCATACGGCATGTCTGGCCATTGTCCTCCAACGTGTATTCCAGTTGATGGCCCAACGCTTCCCGGTCTGAGGAAGAAAGCACTGTATTGCTCCCATCCAGTATGTATAAGGCAGAATTATATACAGATTCTATTTCATGGTAAAGCTGGTAAAGCTCCTCCTCATCAATCACCAGAATAACGACGCCTACCACATTTTTTTGCAGCTGCGCATCCACATATGAGATTTGTCTGGCAAGCACCACCTTATTCCCCTGTTCCGTCTCCACCGTATCCCATACGGCGCTGTTCACGGTCGTCTTCGCGCGCGCCACATAGGTCCCGATAATATTCTGCGCATCTTTATAGGATAAATCAGAGACGCTTCCTATACGGTTGTTCACATCCACAAAAAACATCGACGTAATGCCCTGGTTCGCTGCGCGCACCGTCTGTAAATAATCCATGATTTCATTGCTGTATACAAGATTGCGGACAGGGTCTGGCTGCAGCTCTATCACTTCTGTCAGCCGCTGGTCGCCAAACATGGCGCTGGTCACGGAATAATACCGTTGGATCCAAGCGTTCAAACTATTGTTCAGATATATCATTTCGTTATTTTTGCCCTCTAATATCCGTTCTGTCGTATTTGTCTTATAGGTGTAAAAAAACAATGTGACGCTTGAAATCAGCAGGATCGAGGCAAAAATCAAAAATGCCAGAAAGATTTTACTGCTGAGCTTCATTTTATTGAAAAAATTCATAGCCATCCCTCCGGCGCGCTTTATTTCCAATGGAGTTATAAACTAAATTTTAAAAAAGGAAGCTATATTGTTTTTATGCGGTATATAATACCGCATAAAGGGGGGTACCCCCCTTTGCCGATAAACAGCTCCGTTTGCCTTATAATTATTATAACACAACACGCCCTTTTAAATCAACAAAAAAAGAACCGGAAAGTTCCGGTTCCTTTTTTATTCTGGTTCCATTGGCACAAACGTCCCCTGCACTGGGATCTCCCCAATGTCATAATCATTTTCTGCACTGATATGCTCCTTCCGGATGATACTGTTTGCAAATGCATCAATAGAAGCCTGTAACCCTTCCGCCAGTTCCTGGCGGTCATAGTCTTTCCCGCTCATCACGGCAATTGTAATGCTTTTTATGCCATTTGGGCTATCGCCATCCTTCAAAAATATGCTCAACGGTTCGTTTTCTCCGCTTAGAAACACGTCAAGGCTTCCGTCAACCGCTACCCCGTTTACAACCGGGACTTGCTGGGTTGCCTCAATGAAAATCTGATAGATGTCGGGGGATGTAAAAAACTTCATAAAATCAATTGCCGCGTCAATTTCTTCCTGAGACGCTTTCTCGGAATTGGTGATCCCAAGCACCTGTGCGCTGCTCACCTTAAAATTGGAACCCGCATATGGGCTGTCCTCCTTTGTGAATTTGGGCAGGGCAAACGTCCCAACCTCGAAATTCTGATTTTCCGAAAATGCCTTCAAATCCCAGCTCCCGGACATGATGTGCGCGGCTTTCCCGGCCAGGAACTGCGCCTTCGCCCCAGCCTCGTCAAGGCTTGCCGCCCCTTCACAATACCGGCTTAATTGCTCCACCTTGTCCAGATATCTGTTAAACGCCTCGTTGTCAAAACCAGTTGTGCAGTCAAAATAGCCTTTTTTCACCGCGCGCGTAATCTCCCTGTCATGCACAACAACGTCCCGGTTCGGATTGATGTTTTCATCCGCCAGATAATAATTGGCGTACATGCCGGTCATAATATACCAGTTCAGCCAAGTAAGCGCATCCGATTTCATAAGCATCATCGCGATGGGGTTTGTCCCGGCGTCTTGAATGACCTGGCAATTGTGCATAAAATCGTCCCAGGTTTCAGGGATTTCCAGACCGAGCTCCTCATAAAGGTCTTTATTATAATAATAAGCGACACCTAACCCATAAAACGGGATCGCATAGGTTGGTTCATAAGAATACATATGTACCGCATCCAGCTGTCCCTCCTGGAAGACATCTTTCCAGATTTGGTTGTCCGCATATGGATT
>DVND01000155.1 GCA_018714645.1 Candidatus Avimonoglobus intestinipullorum | reverse complement strand
ACAATTAGACCGGCTGATACATACTTCTAATTTATATTACATCGAAAACCAGGCGCGGCTGGCGCAGAAGCTCGCGGAGCATTCCGCGGCAGACCGGGTATTCTTCGCCAACAGCGGCGCGGAAGCCAATGAAGGCGCGTTCAAGCTGGCAAAAATCTACTATTATAAACAGCAAAAAAATAAATTTGAAATTATCACGCTGGACAGCTCTTTCCATGGGCGGACGCTGGCGACTGTGGCGGCTACAGGGCAGGAAAAATACCAGAAGCCCTATAAGCCGCTGACGCCGGGCTTCATCCAGGTGGAACCCAACAATCTGGAAGCGGTGAAAAATGCAGTCACAGAACACACCGCTGCCATCATGGTGGAACTGATCCAGGGCGAAAGCGGCGTCCATCCCATGGATCAGGACTACATACAGGGCCTGCGGAAGCTTTGCGATGAGCAGGACATTTTGCTGATTTTCGATGAGGTGCAGACCGGCATGGGCCGGACGGGATACATGTTCGCCCACCAGATGTACGGCGTGGAGCCGGACATCTTCACCGCAGCAAAGGCGCTGGGGAACGGCATCCCCATCGGCGCGGTGTGCGCAAAGGAGTTTGTCGCACAGGCTTTCACCCCGGGCGACCACGGCTCTACCTTTGGCGGCGGGCCGCTGGCAACTGCCGCCGGTCTTGCGGTGTTTGACATCATGGAACAAGAGCATATCTTGGAAAATGTGCGGGCCGTGAGCGCCTATTTTATGGACCAATTAAAAACAATACAGAAAAATTATGCGGAAAAGGTGCTGGAATTGCGCAATGCAGGGCTTTTAATTGGCATTGAGCTGGAGCCATCTGCCGCAAAACAGGTATTTGACAGATTATTTGATCTGGGCATCCTCACCAGCCTGTGCGGCGGCACGACCATCCGCCTGGCGCCGCCGCTGAATATCACCAACAGCGATGTGGACGGTTTTATTGAAAAACTGAATACCGCTTTATCTGAGTAAAGGAGCGTATGATTATGAACGATTTTATCAGCCTGCACGACTGTACGCCGGAGCAGATTTCCGGCCTGCTGGAATTAGCAATCAAGTTAAAAAAAGAACAAAAGGCGGGGATCCCCCATCCGCTTTTAAAGGGGAAAACGCTGGGCATGATTTTTACGAAATCCTCCACCCGCACCCGGGTCTCCTTCGAAGTGGGCATGACCCAATTGGGCGGGTATCCCCTGTTTTTATCCTCCAACGACCTGCAGCTGGGACGCGGAGAACCCATCTATGACACCGCCAAGGTACTGGAACGGTACCTGGACGGCATCATGATCCGCACCTTCTCCCATCAGGACGTGCTGGACTTGGCGAAATATGCAGATATCCCCGTCATCAACGCGCTGACGGATTTGCTCCACCCCTGCCAGGTGCTGGCGGATTTGCAGACCATCTATGAGAAAAAGGGCGCGCTGAAAGGGTTGAAGCTTGCATATATCGGCGATGGGAACAACATGGCAAATTCCCTGCTGTACGGTTGCGGGAAAATGGGGCTGGACTGCGCCGTGGCGACCCCGGCGGGATATGAACCCGATGCGGAAGTGGTGGAAAATGCCAAAGGGGACTTTGCGGCCAGCGGCGCATCCATGCTGCTGACGCAGGACCCGGCGGAGGCCATCAAAGATGCGGACATCGTGTACACGGACACCTGGGTCAGCATGGGCATGGAGGCAGAAAAAGCGGAACGGGTGAAGCTGTTTATGCCGTATCAGGTAAATGGGGCATTATTTGCAAAAGCCAAAGACGATGCGATCTTCATGCACTGCCTGCCCGCATACCGCGGCTACGAGGTGACGGAGGACGTCATCGACGGGGCGCATTCCGTCATCTTTGACGAGGCGGAAAACCGCCTGCACGCGCAGAAAGCCGTCATGGCAACACTGATGGGATAAGGAGTACTGCAAAAACATGGATAAATTTCAATCGCTGTTCCAGGTGCGCATGGCGACCTATGACGATATCCCCAGCATCCTGGAAATCACCAAAGAAGCATTTTTAAAATACAGGGAATTGTCCGGGACGGACCATCTGGCTGCCCTGGAGGAAACCTATGACGATGTGAAAAAAGACATCGATGAAAAAATCGTGCTGATCGCCCTGAGTAACGACGTTCCCGTGGGGAGCGTACGCGTACAGGTCTTTGAGGACGGTACCGCCTACCTGAGCCGCTTCGGCGTGAAGGTCACCTCCCAGAATAACGGCATCGGGAAATCAATTATGAATCTGGTGGACGAAATTATGCGCAAAAAGGGTGTGCGCAGCATTGCACTGCACACGGGCGCAAAAATCACCGCCCTCATCCGCTTCTATTATGGGCGCGGGTTTTATGTGGACTCCACAGATAAATCCCGGGGCTACATCCGGGCATTATTGATAAAAGAATACCCGCCGGAAAAACGGCAGATTGGAGATACAAAATGATTAAAGCGGCAGTATTGGGCGCAACAGGCTATGCGGGCATCGAGCTGGTGCGCCTGTTGACAACCCATCCGGAGGTGCAGATTCAGGTGCTGGGCTCCAAGAGCTTTGCGGGGCAGAAAATCAGCGACGTCTATCAAAACCTGCGCCACATTTTAGAATTGGAATGTACCGAATTGGATTTGGACGCCGTGGCCAAGTGTGACGTGGCTTTTACGGCCCTGCCCCACGGCGCGTCCAAAAGCGTCATCCCCTCCCTTTTGGATCGGGGGCTCAAAGTGATTGACTTAAGCGGCGATTACCGCTACGACGACCCGGCTGTATACGAGGCGTGGTACGGCGAACCCCATTCCTCCCCCGAGCTGCTGGCGGAATCGGTTTACGGGCTGTGCGAGCTGCACCGCGAACAAATCAAAACCGCGCGGCTGATCGGGAACCCGGGCTGCTACACCACCTGCTCCATCCTGGGCGCGGCGCCACTGCTGGCGCATAAGCTGGCGGATACGAAAAACATCATCGTGGACGCGAAATCCGGTGTGACCGGCGCGGGGCGCGGGCTGGGGCTTGCATACCATTTCTGCGAATGCACGGAAAACACCAAGGCGTATAAAATCGCCACCCACCGCCACACCTCGGAGATCGAACAGGAGCTGTCCCACATCGCAGGGGAACCGCTGATGCTGTCGTTCACTCCCCACTTGATCCCCCAAAAACGCGGTATTTTGGCGACCATCTACATGAACTTGACCAAGCCCTGTACCACGGAGGAAGTGGCGGCATTATACAAGGACTATTACAAGGACGAATTCTTCATCCGCGTCAAGGATGCGGGCGAGCTGCCGGAGACAAAGCACGTGGCGGGCAGCAATTTCGTGGATATCGGCGTGTGCGTAGACCGGCGGTTAAACCGGGCGGTCATCGTCTCCGCCATTGACAACATCGTCAAAGGCGCGGCCGGGCAGGCCATCCAGAACATGAACCTCCTGTTCGGGCTGGACGAAAAAACAGGCCTTGCAGCCGCGGGCTTCTATTTATGAGAAAGGATTACATCATGCAGGAATTAATCAAAAAGGCCGGGATCCTCATCGACGCCCTGCCCTATATCCAAAAATTCGCGGGAAAAACCGTCGTCATTAAATACGGCGGCAACGCGATGATCAACGATGAACTGAAAAACTCCGTCATGGAGGACATCACGCTTTTAAAATTCATCGGCCTGCACCCCATCGTGGTGCACGGCGGCGGGCCGGACATCTCCAAAGCCCTGGCGGACAACAATATCAAGAGTGAATTTGTAAACGGCCTGCGCGTCACCGACACCGACACCATCAAGGTTGCGCAGATGGTGCTCGTCGGGAAAACCAACAAGGAAATCGTCTCCCTCCTGAACTGCAAGGGCGGGAAAGCTATCGGCTTTTGCGGGATCGACGGGAATTTTATCAAATGTGAAAAGCAATACGCAACGGTGGACGGCAAACAGCAGGACATCGGCTATGTTGGGAAAATCACTGAAGTGGACCCGCACATCCTGGATTACCTCAGCAGCGACCAGTACATCCCCGTCATCGCGCCCATCGGCGTGGACGAACAGGGACAGAGCTACAACATCAACGCCGACAGCGTGGCCGCGGCGGTGGCGGCGGCGGTTTCCGCCGAGAAGCTGATCCTGCTCACCGACGTGGAGGGCGTCAAGGACGCGGACGGGGAAATCATCTATGAAACGGGCCGGGCGGAAATCCATGAGATGATTGATGCCGGCGTCATCAGCGGCGGGATGATCCCGAAAGTGCTGGGCTGCCTGGAGGCCATTGATGCAGGCGTGCGCGGCGTACATATCATCGACGGGCGGATCCCCCACTGCCTCCTTTTGGAAATCTTTACAAAAACGGGTATTGGTACATTAATTAAAGGAAATGATTATTAAATTTAAAATAAACTCCTTGACAAAATAAACAAGCCATATTATAATGAGGATGAATACTTTATTGAAATTCATGTATAGGAGGTCACAACATGTACAAGAACAGAAAAATCTCTTTGCTCGTTGCGTTTTCTCTGATCGTCAGTACGTTCACATCCTGCATGCAGGTGTTTGCTGAACAGCTTTATACAGACGTCGATGAAAACCACTGGGCGTACGCATCGGTAAAATACATGAAGGATAACAATTACATATCAGGTTATCCAGAGGATGGATCTTACCGGCCGGGCAACAACATCACAAGAGCGGAATTCGTCACAATCCTGAACAAGATCAAGGGCACTGCCGCTGCAACGTCAAATCCGTTTACCGACAATAATGCCGGGGACTGGTATTACGACCAGATCAACGCGGCAGCAGCCGGCGGATACCTGACAGGCTACGGCGACGGCACAGTGCGGCCGAACGGTTATATCACCCGTGAAGAAGCGGCAGTGATTGTCGCACAGGCGTATAATGCGCAGCTGGGAACCTCCGTTTCCTACACAGATGCGGAAGATATCAGTGCATGGGCGCTTCCCTATGTTGCAGCGCTGACAGAATACGAAGTCCTGTCCGGTTATGAGGACGGCAGCTTCCGGCCGCAGGCAAACATGCAGCGTGCAGAGGTTGCTGTGTTGTTCGCTGCAATCGAAAATACGGTAATACCGACCATTGCACCGGCAACTCCTACGCCGACCGTACCATATGCAAGCCTGCCGGATACGATTGAACGCGAATCCACCGATTCCAATTCCTTTGTTCTGGGGAACATTGAAGCGGGGAACACCTCCGGGGTTCTGGTCCTGGATTTGACTGTGGAAGATAATACAGCGGGCGACTTTACCGTAACCTACACCAAGGACGGCGAAGAACAGACCGTTACCGCAGAAGAATTAAGCGCTGTTACATTTACAGAAGAGGAATTTGCGGCTGCAAACTTCACCTTTAACTTTGCAAACCCGACGGAAACATCTTCTGCGACAATTACCGTTTCCATTACAGATGACGGCACGGAAATTGCTTCCAAAGTTTATGAAATCTCCTTTGGCGCGGCTACCCCGTCCCCGTCGGCAACAGTACGCCCGTCAGGCGGACTGACAGGCGGCGGCAGCAGACCGACTTCAACTCCTACACCGACACCTACTCCTCTGCCTGAAGACAGAGACCGTGTTGTGGAAGCGTTGCAGGGATATCAGAGCGGGGATTACGACGTTCTTGCCGGGGATACCGGATATATGACCGATATGCTGGGCGTAATCCTGTCTAACGACGGTAACGAAGATTTTGACACGGAAGGTAGCCAAACTGCATATGCAGAAAATGCACAGGCCGTATTGGATACCATTATTGACGCCGATAAATTTGACACGCTGCGCGACATTAATGAAAACGTGATCCAATACGTTATTGCAAACAATGAAGACTTGAGAATCGCTTCCATTGACACAGACGCGAAGAAGGAATACGTCCTGTATTTCCGTGCGATGGTAAATGTCATCGATCAGGCGGCGCTGGCAGCAATCGATGTTTACGGCGATGATTCATTTGTGGGCGCTGACGCGAAATTTGAGGAATTCAGTACGAACCGCGCTCCTCAGATTGTTGTCGACATGTTTAATGATCCGGCTTATTCTGAATTGACAGATTCTGATATGAAAAACGCAATACAGATTATGGCAATAAATTACTGCACGGCATTGTTTAACAAAGGCCAGCAGGATGCGACAAACATCAAGGATCAGCTGGAAGAAGTTGCTGCAGATGGCCTGACCTATGAAGAATTTATCGCCATCCTGGATCAGTATCTGCTGACAACGGATGAAATGTAAAAAATAAACAAATTATAAACTTTAAAGCAGGAAGTGAAAACTTCCTGCTTTTTTCTTGAAATGCGGGCATCGATGTAGTATAATAAAGTTATACTATGGAGAGGACGAGAACAATGAAACGCAGAAAAGCAAGCCTGGCAAAAACAATATTGATTGTCATTGCCGTTTTATTGATATTGGCAATTGCCGGCGGATATGCCATTTTGAAATTTTATGTCAAACCAAAAGCAGATAACCTGGTGCAGTCTTTGTTAAATGATGAAGAAATACGGACGATGGTTGACGAATATGTTCAGAACAATCTGCCGCAAACAACGGAGGCCCCACAACAAGCGGAACCTACCGCGGTACCGGCTTCTTCTGACGCCGGCAGCAGCGGCGCGGAAGCTTTAAAGCCGGACAATATTGTCACGGCGACGCAGCCCACCGTGCCGCCGGAATTCGAAAAAACAGCGCCGGCAACGGAAGCGCCGGAACAGTCCAGCCCTTCCGGAGGCAGTACGGATTCCATCAGATCCCAGGTATCCGCCCAAGATTGGAGCGATGGGATGGCGCTGGTGGGAAAGGTGGATGTCGGTTATATTATGGGATTGATGAGCGGCGGTCTGACATCGGAAGAAAAACAAGAGCTGAAAGAATATCTGACCTCCCGGCTTTCCTCCGGCGAGATTTCACGAGCGATTGAATTATATAACAAATATTCCCATTTGTTATAATTTGTTTTGCTGTGGCCAACGTATATTACAGGCTCCTTCTGTGCACAATAGTATCAGAAGGAGGGATAAAAAGATGAATAAGGCAAATGAATGCATTAAATGTACTGTACAGCAATGCGCATACCATTGTAAAGATAAGGATTTCTGTTCTTTGGATTGTATTACAATCGGGACACACGAACTCAATCCGACAAAGGATACCTGCACAGATTGTAAATCTTTTAAATGCTGCTAATGGAATAGGGCGGAAAAATGTGATAGAAGGCTGCTTCTATCACATTTTTTTATTCAATTATAAATCATGGCGGTTTCTTGCCATCCGTTGCCAAAAGGTGTATAATATCCATATCATGAAAAGGATGATGTTATGCACAACGATTTTATCTATTCCAACGACAACAAACGGTACCACACCTGGAACTACCACCTGCAAACCACGTTCGGCGAAAAGGTTTTTAAGGTGGCGCTGAACGCGGGGTTTACCTGCCCAAACATTGACGGGACAAAGGGGACGGGCGGCTGCATCTATTGTTCCTCCAGCGGCAGCGGCGATTTTGCCGGCGACCCCGCCGCACCGGTTTTAGAACAGTTCCATTCCGTGCGGCAAAGGATGCATGAAAAATGGCCCCGGGCGAAATACATCGCCTATTTCCAGGCGCATACCAACACCTATGCCCCCGTCCACGTCCTGCGGCAAAAATTTGAGCCGGTACTTGCCCAGGAACATGTGGTCGGCCTAAGCATTGCCACCCGCGCGGATGCACTGCAGGAAGATGTGCTGGACTATTTATCGGAATTGAACCAACGGACATACCTGATTGTGGAATTGGGGCTGCAGACGGTGTTTAACGAGACCGGCGTGCGTATCAACCGCTGCCATACCTATGCGGAATTTTTGGAGGGCTATGAACAGCTCACCCGGCGGAGCATCCGCGTCTGCGTCCATTTAATTGACGGCCTGCCAGGGGAAACAACGGAAATGATGCTGGAAAGCGCCCGCCGGGTGGCGCAATTACGGCCTCATTGCGTCAAGCTGCATCTGCTGCATGTACTTAAAAACACCAAGCTGGCGGAGCAGTATGCCCAGGGGCTGGTTCCCGTGCTGTCTTTGGAGGCGTATGTGGATATTATTATCCGCCAGCTGGAGGTCTTCCCGCCGGAAACGATCTTCCAGCGCCTGACGGGCGACGGCGGCCGGGCGCAGCTGATTGCCCCCTTGTGGAGCTTGAAAAAATTTGTGGTGCTGAACGAAATTGACAAGGAGATGGTGCGGCGGGATACCTATCAGGGGGCAAAATGGAAGAACTGAAAAACACCTTCTGCATGAAAATAAGACTTTTGCATATACCAATCGTGAGAAAGGAGCATTTTTATGAAACAATATCGCTGGGCAACATTGGGGTGCGGCGTGATTGCCAATCAACTGGCGCAGGCATTGGAGCGCAGAGGCCAGAAGCTGTACGCCGTTGCGAACCGTACCTACAGCAATGCTGTTGCATTTGCTGAAAAATACGGCATTGCGCACGTTTATGACTCTATTGATGCACTTTTTGAAGATGAATATGTGGACATCATTTATATTTCCACCCCTCACAATACGCATATCGCCTATCTTCGAAAGGCGCTGCGCGCCGGAAAGCACGTCCTCTGTGAAAAAGCCATTACTTTAAACAGCAGCGAACTGGAAGAGGCGCTTGCGCTGGCCTCTGAAAAACGGGTCATTCTCGCGGAAGCGATGACCATTTACCATATGCCGATTTATAAGCAGTTGAATGCATATATCCAGAGCGGTAAATTGGGGCCGCTCCGCTTGATACAGCTTAATTTTGGAAGTTATAAGGAATACGATATGAACAACCGTTTTTTCAACCGGAATTTAGCCGGCGGCGCTTTATTGGATATCGGCGTTTACGCCCTCTCTTTCGCCCGGTGGTTCATGGCTTCCAAGCCTCATGAAATTTTGTCCCAGGTGCGGTATGCACCCTCCGGCGTAGATGAACAGGCCAGTATCCTATTGAAAAACCGGGAAGAAGAGATGGCGACGATTATTCTGTCGCTGCATGCGAAGCAACCCAAACGCGGAACGCTTTCCTTTGACAAAGGATATGTGGAACTATGGGAATATCCCCGCTGCGAACAAGCCGTTATTCACTATGTAGAACATGACCAGACAGAAATCCTTCATGCCGGCAATTCGGATGATGCACTTTTATATGAGGTGGAGGATATGGAAGCAGCAGTTTCCGGTATTGAAGACCGCATGTGCCTGGACTATACGAAAGATGTGATGGAGATGATGACGCAAATCCGCAGCGTCTGGGGGATGCGCTATCCAGAGGAGGAAGAAACAACATAAAACCACCCTGCCCAAAAGGCAGGGTGGTTTTTCAATAAAAATAATTTATTCTGCTACAAACGGCAGCAGCGCAATCTGCCTTGCGCGCTTGATCGCCACTGTCAGCTGACGCTGATGCTTTGCGCAATTACCGCTGATACGCCGCGGGACAATCTTCCCGCGTTCTGAGATAAACCTTCTCAGCTTCGCCGTATCCTTATAATCAATATGTTCAATTTTGTCTACACAAAATACGCAAACCTTTTTCTTTGCACGTCTGGCTCTCTGTGGCCGTTCACTTTTTTCAGCCATTTCATAGTTCCTCCTTTACAATTTTTATCATGCTCCCCGCATCAAAACGGCAGGTCATCCTCCGACCCATCCATTACGGAAAAGCCCGCGCTGTCAAATGCATCAAAATTCGGCTCTGCGCCCTGGGAAACCGGCTGTTTCTCGTATCCACCGCCATAGGACTGCCCATAGCCGGCGCTTGGGCCATTTGTCCCCGTTTCAGCCTTTGAGCCTGTAAAATACACCTCATCGACCACAACTTCCGTAGCATACTGCCGTTTTCCGTCCTGCCCGTCCCAAGAACGGGTCTGGATGCTCCCAACAACCGCAATCATGCTGCCCTTACGGAAATATTTGCAGATAAATTCCGCCTGCTGCCGCCACGCCACGCAGTTGATAAAATCAGCCTGCTGCTGGCCCTCCTTTGCAAACCGCCGGTTCACGGCGACTGAAAAGCTGGCGACAGGCGTCCCCTGCGGCGTTTGCCGCATTTCCGGGTCCCGGGTCAGCCGTCCCATTAAAATTGCCTTGTTCATCCTTCACACCGCTTTCTTTTTCCGAATGTGATTATTCTTCTTCTTTGCGGATAATAATCGTCCTCAAAATCCCGTCTGTAATCCTGTACTGACGGTCAAGCTCTTTTGGGAATTCCGCGTCCGCCTTGAAATCAACCAGCACATAAAACCCTTCCGTTTTATCATTAATTTCATATGCAAGCCTTCTTTTCCCCCATTCGTCAACGGTTTCAACCGTCCCGTTTGCGGCGATCAGCGACGTGAATTTCTCCTGGAGCGCTTTTGCCGCTTCCTCTTCCAAATCCCCGTCAATGATAAAAATTGTCTCGTAGCTGTTCAAGAGTTTTTCAGCCATCTTTTGCACCTCCTTATGGACTTATGTCCCGGGAACTGCTCCCGGGCAAGGATTTGCTCTGCATGAGCCATATTATTATATCCTGCTTTTGATATTTTGCCTAGTTTTTC
>DVND01000154.1 GCA_018714645.1 Candidatus Avimonoglobus intestinipullorum | reverse complement strand
CGGTTTCTCTTTGGAATGCTTTTGTAAAGTACCCCTGGCTGCTGAACCCCAGATTTTCGGCGGCAGCGGTTACGGAACTGCCGTTTTTGAGCATCTCGGTGGCACATTTTAATTTTAATTTCAAAAAATATTGATGTACGCCAAGCCCCGCATATTTCCGAAAAACCCGTTTCAGACTTGCTTGGCTCACGCCCACTTTTTTTGCAAGCTCGCATACGGAAGGGTTGTCGCATATCCGTTGGTTCATATAGTTTACCGCCTCACTGAAAATGATGGAATCATGTGCATTGGAAACGGGACGGGATTCGCTGCTGTTGAATAGGGAAAAAAATAACATATAAATATGGGTCGCCACAATCTGCGCATATTCCGGGATTGTGCCAAACGGGAGAAGGAACATATCCGTCTGCCCGTTTTCCGCATAAAGATGCAGTTTGTCTGCTTGCGTTTGCATATAATCCAATAAAATTTCAATGATTCGCCGTTGTTTTTCTGACAGATAGAAAACCTTGTTGCAAAAATAATTGCTGAGCCCGCCTTCCGCAGCGAAGGAAAAGATAAACAATTCGGCATTTTTTTCACCGGCCGTGTAAAATTTGTGCAGCTCGTACGGCTTGTGGAAGATCATCTCACCTGCGTGCATATTATACACGCGCTCATCCGCCGATACGCATATGGAGCCGTTTTCCACGTATACGCACTCCCAAAAGTTATGTGTTTCGCCGGGGAATACAAACGTTTTATCGCACTTGATTTGAAACATCGAATAAAATGCGGATATGTGCAGCTGCTCTTTTACCGCGTATGGCGCCCATTCCATATATAGCATTCCTCCAAAATTGAGCTAAAATTACATATTTTATAACCAAAATCACATTGCTATGTGTTTAACATTCGAATATAATACATAATATCATAATATTTGAAAAAAGTAAACAGCGAAACGTGTGAAAGAGGATGCGTTATGAAAAAAACAGAACTGCTCGTCATGGCGGCGGGCATGGGGCGCCGCTTTGGCGGGTTGAAGCAAATTGAACCGCTGGGGCCAAACGGCGAAATAATACTTGATTTTTCCGTATATGACGCAGGAAAGGCAGGCTTTGACCGGGCGGTAATTGTTATAAAAAAGGCGATCGAAAAGGATTTCCGCGAAGCCTGCGGGAAACGCATTGAAAAAATGATGGATGTTGACTATGCCTTTCAGGAATTGGAGATTTGCCGGCCGGGTATACTGTCCCGCCGGGGCGCGTGAAACCGTGGGGGACGGGGCATGCCGTCTTGTGTGCGCGGGATAAAATAACGGCGCCTTTTGCAGTCATTAACGCAGACGATTTTTATGGACAGCGCGCTTACAGGCAGATACGGGATTTTTTGGCAAATAACGGCGGTATGTGCATGGTGGGGTACAGGCTTGGTAATACGCTGACGGAAAACGGAACGGTCGCAAGGGGGATATGCGCGGTGGAAAACGGCATGCTGCAAAGCGTGACGGAGCACACCGCGGTCAGCAGGGACAGCGGCATCCCCCTTGATGCAGTTGTTTCGATGAATATGTGGGGCTTTGACCCGGCGGTTTTTCCGTTCCTGGAACAGGAATTTGCGGCGTTCCTCAAGGAAAACGGCAGGGACTCCAAAGCGGAATTTTTCCTGCCGGACGCAGTTGCAAAAAGGATCAAAACAGAGAATACGTCTGTAACTGTTCTGGAAACAGATGAAACATGGTACGGTGTTACATACCGGGAGGACGCGGTTTCTGTGAAACATGCAATGGCAGGGTTCATAAACAGGGGCCTGTATAAATTTGAAGGGGGAAAGAGATGAACAGCATAAATCTTGACGAGGTACTGCGGCAGTTTAATATACAATATTCTGCGGAGCGGTACGGCAACGGACACATCAACGATACCTATTTGATACAATCTGACGAATATATTTTGCAAAGAATAAATACAAGTATATTTAAAAATCCCTATGAATTGATGGAGAACATCGAGCGCGTGACGGATTTTTTGAGAAAGAAGATCATCAATAACGGCGGCGACCCGGATCGGGAAACGCTCACGGTCATAAAGACTGTGGACGGTAAAAACTGTTATCAATATGATGCACACAACTATTTCCGCATGTACAAATTTGTGACGGATACGGTTACTGTTGAAAATGAAAAAACGAATCAAATTTTATTGAATGCGGGGGTGGGGTTCGGCCGGTTTCAGAAGCTGCTTGCAGATTTCCCTGCGGCGCAGCTCCATGAAACGATTGCTGATTTCCATCACACGCCGAAAAGGGTGGAGGCGCTCAAAAAAGCGGTTGAAACAGATGCGGCGGGCAGGGCCGGCGGCGTAAAGCGCGAGATTGATTTTGCGCTTTCCCATGCGGGATTTGCAGACGTCGTGGTAAAGGGCCTGGAGGACGGTTCCATCCCCACGCGGGTCACGCACAACGACACGAAAATCAACAACATTCTGTTCGACAAAACGACCATGGAGGCGGTATGCGTCATCGACTTGGATACGGTCATGCCCGGCAGCGTGCTTTACGATTTTGGGGACGCACTCCGAATGGGTGCATCCGCCGCCGCTGAGGATGAGACAGACCTCGGCAAGGTATGGTTCTCCGAAGAGGCGTTTCAATATTTTGCGCAAGGGTACTGTCAGGAAATGGGCGAAACACTTGCAGCGTCTGAAATAAACCTGCTGTATATCGCGCCGAAGCTGCTCACCTACGAATGCGGCATCAGATTTTTGACGGATTATTTAAACGGCGATACATATTTTAAAATCCATAGGGAAAGCCACAATCTTGACCGGGCCAGGAACCAGTTCCAGTTGGTTGCGGATATAGAAAAAAAAGAGGAAGCGCTGAAGGGAATCATAGACAGCCTTATAAAAAAATGATTATGATGCCGGAAACTGGGAGGGATCTTCATGGAGAAAATAAAAATCGGATGGATAGGATTAGGGGCAAGAGGGAGTTCCCTGCTACGGGACGTTGTCCTCGCACAGGGTGAGGCGGTTACCGCCGTGTGCGATGTTTATGCGGACAGATGCGCGGAGGGGGCGGACGCCGTGGAACGGGCGTGCGGCGTGCGCCCGGCGGAATATTCCGATTATCGGGAGGTTATCGGCGACGGGAATGTAAATGTGGTCATTATATGCACCGCATGGGAAAGCCACGTGGAGATTGCCGCGGCGGCAATGCTGGCGGGCAAGGCGGTGGCGATGGAGGTCGGCGGCGCTTACAGCCTGGAGCAATGCTGGCTTTTGACAGAAACCTATGAAAAAACAGGGACTCCGTTTATGTTCCTTGAGAATTGCTGCTTCGGCCGGCGCGAGATGATGGTTTTGAATATGGCGGAACAGGGACTCCTGGGGGAGATTGTACACTGCGAAGGCTGTTACGGGCATGATTTGCGTGAGGAAATTTCCTTCGGGAAGGAAAACAGGCATTACAGGCTGCGCAATTACCTCACAAGAAACTGCGAAAATTACCCCACTCACGATTTGGGGCCCATTGCAAAGATTTTGCATATTAATAATGGTAACAGGATGCTGTCGCTCACATCTTTTGCGTCAAAATCTGCGGGGCTTCGCGACTATATAAAGAAAAACAAGCCTGAGGATGAATACCTGAAAAATGCGGCTTTTGCCCAGGGGGACATCGTGACGACTGTTATAAAATGCGCAAACGGTGAGACGATTCTCCTGAAGCTGGACACGACCCTGCCGCGTTATTACAGCAGAGGGTTTACGGTGCGGGGCACAAACGGCATGTATGAAGAGGTTACAGATTCCGTATTTTTAGATCGTGCAGAGGATCGCCGCCACGATTTTGATTGGCGCAGCACCTGCATCGGAAATGCAGAGCGTTATCAGGAGGAGTGGGAGCATCCCGTGTGGAAAAAATACATTGCCGAGGGCGTTCAAGGGACGCATGACGGGATGGACTGGCTGGAATTTAAGCTGTTCTTTACGGCGCTGCGAAACGGCGAACCGATGCCGGTCAGCGTTTATGATGCGGCGGCGTGGATGGCTGTTACCGTTCTTTCCGAAATGTCCATTGCAAAGGGCGGGGCAGTCATGGACGTTCCCGATTTTACCAACGGGAAATGGCATATACCGGTTGTCTGTTAAAATGCTGTGTGTTTCATATGAAGGAAAGGAAGTATAAAATATGCGCGTTATTGTATGTGAAAATTATGAGGAACTGTCGGCAAAGGCTGCGGGGCTGGTTGCCGCGCAGATCACGTTAAAGCCGGACTGCATCCTCGGCCTTGCTACAGGCTCCACGCCCGTGGGGATGTATGGGAACCTCATTGCGCTGTGCCAGAAGGGCGATATCGATTTTTCGCAGGTGAGGGCCTTTAACCTGGACGAGTATTATCCCATAAAAAAGGACAATGAGCAAAGCTATTGCAGGTTTATGTATGACAACCTGTTTTCAAAGGTGAATATTGATTTAAAGAATACCTATATCCCAAACGGTGAAACCGATGACCCGGTTCAGGAATGTGAACGGTATGAAACATTAATCAGGGACAGCGGCGGCATTGATTTGCAGATTCTCGGCATCGGGCAGAACGGGCATATCGGCTTTAACGAGCCGGACGCAACGTTAAATTCCCGTACACATCTCACAGCGCTTACGGACAGTACAATCAAGGCGAATGCGCGGTTTTTTGACA
The DNA here is from genome assembly GCA_018714645.1 of Candidatus Avimonoglobus intestinipullorum. Lineage (GTDB taxonomy): Bacteria > Bacillota > Clostridia > UBA1381 > UBA1381 > Avimonoglobus > Avimonoglobus intestinipullorum. Next base: position 1,440 of record DVND01000154.1, on the reverse strand, counting down.
CTTATGACGAAGTCCCGAAGCATGCGTTGACAATGGGCATCGCAACGATTCTGCGCGCCAAAAAAATTGTCCTTTTGGCCAGCGGGGCAAATAAAAGCCGCGTCGTATCGGCGCTTTTAAACGGCGGGATCAATACATCAATCCCGGCAACAATGCTCAAAACCCATCCGGATGTGGTGCTCATCTGCGACCGTGACGCCTATTCAGGGGCGCGGCTCGGCGTTGATATAGGCGGGACGAACATCAAATTTGCGGTGGTTGACGGCGGGGCTGTTCAATATAAAAGCGCAATCAAGACCGCCAGCAGCTGCGAAGCCATCCTTTCGGATATTTCTTCGGAGATTATTAGGATTATGGGTGAATATCATGTCAAAAATGTGGGAATAGGGACGCCCGGAATTATAAAAAAAGGGCTCGTTACCTGCGCCAATCTGCCGTTTGACAAAACGCCCCTTGAACGGCTTATTTCGGAAAAGACGGAGGTTTCGGTATGCGTTGACAATGACGCAAATTGTGCGGCGCTGGGCGAGATTACCTTTGGCAATACCACCGATTGCAGCAACATCGTCCTTGTTACGCTGGGAACGGGTATAGGCGGCGGGATCATCATGGACGGGCAAATTTGCCGCAGCAACGAAAACATTGGCGAGATCGGGCATATGATTATCCAGGCGGAAGGTGGCAGGGCCTGCCCCTGCGGCCAGACGGGCTGCTGGGAGCGCTATTGCTCCATGACGGCCCTTGCAGAAAGCGCCGAAGAATATGCGCTTGCCAATAAAGACAGCATATTGTACCATCTCTATTTGGAAAACGGGAATAAGCTCAGCGGAAAGCTGATATTTGACGCGATGGACAGGGGTTGCCCGGCTGCAAATACGGTATTTGACCGGTTTTTAAATTACCTGGCAAGGGGGATAGAGAGCCTTGCAAACATCTTCGGCCCGGATGCAATTGTCCTTGCGGGAGGTGTTACAGTGCAAAAGGACAGGCTCTTGGAACCGTTGCAGAAAAAACTGAAAAAAGACGTACGTGTCGAAATATCAAAACTGCAAGGAGATGCAGGTGCTTTGGGTGCGGCAATGCTTTAAAACCGAGCAAGAGAAAGAACCGGAATTTTGTAAATTCTGATTGAACAGGGGTGGGAAATCCCGCCTCTGTTTTTAGTATCGATTGGCATAAAAGTATTGACAAGAATTAAGGGGTATGCTATAATAACCACTGTTGTAATATATTGTTTTGCCCGAGTGGCGGAATTGGCAGACGCCCAGGACTTAAAATCCTGTGGGAAGTGATTCCCGTGCCGGTTCGACCCCGGCCTCGGGCACCAGAAAATGGCTTAAAACCTTTTGTTTTGAGTCATTTTTTCTTATTTTACTGCAAAAGGCTTTAGCGTAAAAAAGAAGGGATTTTTAACTGAATAAAAATCCCTTCTTCAACAAA
>DVND01000153.1 GCA_018714645.1 Candidatus Avimonoglobus intestinipullorum | reverse complement strand
TATACAATTTTTTGTTTGTTTTATGAATGGATTATAGCATATTTTTTCTATATAATCAAATAAAAAACGGAGGGATCAGCGTGATTGAAAGAACACGGAAAAGAACGGCAACAATCGGCATTTTCGCTGTGGGGCATGCCGTATATTGGGATCAGTTTGAGGGCTTAAAGGACAAGCTCCTGCAATACCATGCGGATTTTGGGAAAATGGTCAGGGCAAACGATGTGTCGGTGGTGGATTTCGGGATGATCGATTCCAGCGAAAAAGCTTATGCGGCAATCCCCGGGCTTTTGGCGGCAGACGTGGATATCATTTTCTGCAATATGGTCACTTATGCCACGTCTTCTGTCTTTGCGCCGATTATAAAGGCTGTACAAAGGCCTGTTGTTCTCGCGGCGCTGCAGCCCGCGCCCGCGCTGGATTATTCAAAAGCCTGCACCTTTATGCAGCTGGAGAATGACAACATATGCTCTGTCCCTGAATTTACCGGCGTGGCTGTGCGTATGGGGCGGCGGGTCGAGGATGTGATCATCGGCTGCCTGTACAATGACAGCGGCGCAATGGCTGAAATAGCAAAATGGTGCGATATTGCAAAGGCTTTGCATGGCCTACGGGGGGCAAGGATCGGTCTCATGGGGCATGTGCTGGAGGCCATGTATGATATGCACGCCGATCCCACGGCGGTTTCCGCCGCATTTGGCGTCCATGTACCGTTGCTTGAGATCGATGACGTTGTGCGGTTGTATAACCAGGTTTCGGAGCGGGAAATCGGCGAAAAATCCGCATTCATCCAAAAGGAATTTGAAATGCCGGAGCCGAAATCAGATCCTGTCACAATGCGGCTGACGGATGCGGATTTATATCAGGCGGCAAAGGCGGCAGTGGCCCTGGACAAGCTGGTGGAGGAGTACCATTTGACAGGCCTCGCCTATTATTATGAAGGCATGGAGGGTTCCATTCAGCGGCAGGTGGCCTCGTCGATTATTGTGGGAAATTCGATTCTGAATGCCCAGGGCATTCCCATGTGCGGCGAATTTGACATTAAAACCTGTATCGCCATGCTGATTATGGATAGACTGGATATTGGCGGCAGCTTTGCGGAGTTCCACCCGTTTGATTTCAATGAGGATTTTATACTGGTAGGCCATGACGGCCCGCACCATTTGAGGATCGCGGAGGGCAAGCCTGTACTCCGGAGCCTGACAAAATACCATGGGAAGCCGGGGCATGGTGCATCCGTTGAGTTTAAGCTGAAGGAAGGCCCCATTACCATGCTGGGGATCACGCAAACCGGAAACGGGCGGTTCAAGTTTGTGATTGGGGAGGGCTTTTCCAAGAAGGGGCCCATCCCGCCCACGGGCAATACAAATACCAGAGGGTTTTTTGAACCGACAACAAAAGAATTTATTAAAAAATGGGTGATGGAAGGCCCGACGCACCATTACGCGCTGGGCATCGGCCACCATGCGGATTCCATCAAAAAAATCGCCGATATTCTTGGCGTGGAAAGCGTGATTGTAAAATGAAGATCAAAGAAAAATTGGCGGGGAATTACAAAGAAACAGGCGCGTGTACGTTGGCGTTTTTGGGCGATAGCCTGACCCAGGGCGCGTTTGAATCCGATCCGGACAGCATACACGGCGTATTTGATTTTGACTGCGTATACCACAATGTGTTAAAAAAGATGCTGAACGCGCGGTATCCCAGTATGCCGGTCAACATCATCAATGCGGGGATCGGCGGGGAAACCGCTGCAGACGCCTTAAAAAGGGTGGGACGGGATATCCTGTCCCACAGTCCTGATTTTGTGGTCGTATGCTTTGGCTTAAATGATGTCGGCGGCGCGTATGAGGATTACATACATGCGCTGAAGCAGATTTTTTTAACGTTGGAAGAGCAGCATCTAGAGAGCATATTCATGACGCCGTGTATGCTTAATACATATGTTGCGGAGCATACGCATGCAAAGCTGCGCGCATATGCGGCGGAAACGGCCGCGTACCAGAACAGCGGGAGGGTGGACCAGTATATCAACGGCGCTGTGCAGACGCTGTCCGGCATGGGAATCCGGATATGCGACTGCTATAAGCTCTGGAAGCAGGCGGCGCAGAACGGGGCGGACACAACGGCCTGGCTGTGCAACGGCATCAACCACCCAACCCGTGAAAAGCACCGGATATTTGCAGAAGAATTGTTTAAAATTATGACGGAGGACGAACATGTTTAAAAATATCACGTTGGAAATGAGTTTGAAACCATTTAAGCAGCTGGATCCCCAGTATATTGATGCGGTGTGCGAAAAGGTTTTTACCATGTGGCGCCCGTTGGTTCACGATGTGCCGGTGGTTTCCGTGATGCTGTGGGCGGCCGACGGGTCGGAGATATTGGATTACCGGGGAAAGCTGGAGGACCGGTTTGAATGGTGCCATTATATCGGCGGGGCAAACCAGCGGGAGGAATGGAACAGGGAAATCGACCCGGAAGGGCTGGGGCTGCACGTACGGAATTATCCGTACATGGAACACCCGCCGGAAATGACATACGCAGCGTTGAAACAAATTGTTTCCGCTATAAAAAGAGTGGGCAGAGACCTTTTAAAAAAGCAGGTTTTGGTTGGGGCGACGTTTGACCCCGGCCCGGAATTTGCTGTTTCGGACTTTAAATATAATCGGCATAATGAAATCTGTTCGGGCGGGGATA
>DVND01000152.1 GCA_018714645.1 Candidatus Avimonoglobus intestinipullorum | reverse complement strand
AATATGAAATTTTTATATGTCAGCCCTGATGAATTTGGCAAAACTAAAATTTAAGGCAAAATCATGGGCAAAACAAGCAAAAGTAAGTTAAAAACAAAATCACGGAAACCGCATAAAATCAAGGGTTTCAGACGATAAGAGTTCCGATTGATGTAGAAGCTTTCGAGTCAGTCCCGTTATGACCACTTCGATACCGCTCCAAGATTTATCTCAACATCAGCACCTCGGAAAACGGGGAGAACTGATGGGGAGAACAAGGAAAATTATTTAGTTAAGGATACCCGAAAAACCCCGTAAAATCAAGGCTTTTCAAAACAGAGCTACCGAATAGCGACCATGATTTCGAGTCGAGCTCGTTATGACCGCTTCGATACTTCTCCCTATATTTTACAACTGTTTCATTGTACCACACAAAACAACAGATGTCAATATTACCGTCTGAAATAAAATGCTATTGTAATATCACAGTATACATGCTACAATACTGTTGAGGTGATTGTAATAATGGAACAACTGGAACTTCTTTCCAATATCCTTCAAAAGGGCAATGCCGTATTTTTCGGCGGAGCAGGCGTATCGACAGAGAGCGGGATTCCCGATTTCCGCAGCACAGACGGGCTGTACAATCAAGAATACCAATTCCCGCCCGAAACCATCCTATCGCACCATTTTTTTATGGAACAGCCGGAAGAATTCTATCGGTTTTACCGCAATAAAATGCTTTATTTATCAGCAAAACCAAATACCGCCCACCTAGCGCTTGCTACATTAGAAAAGGCCGGCAAACTCAACACAGTCATCACACAGAATATCGACGGCCTGCATCAGGCCGCGGGCAGCAACACTGTCATTGAGCTACACGGCAGTATCCACCGCAACCACTGTATACAGTGCGGGAAAGCGTACGGCTTAGACGCGGTTATACAAAGCAAAACCAATGTGCCCCGCTGCCCCTGCGGCGGCGTGATTAAACCGGATGTCGTGCTTTATGAGGAACCTTTGAACGAAGCGGATTTATCTGCCGCCGTTTCTCATATCGGCAATGCAGACACTCTGATTATCGGCGGGACTTCATTAAGCGTTTACCCTGCCGCAGGTTTGATCCGGTATTTCCGGGGCAGCAATCTTATTTTAATCAACAAAACGCCAACGCCTGCCGACAAAGCAGCTACGCTAGTTATCCATGATTCCCTCTGCACTGTTTTTTCACAATTAACCCTATAAAAAAGGCAGTTATACACTGCCTTTTTTCAATATTGGTTCCACAACACACAAAATATCTTTTTGTATTTCCGCAATGCTCCGGATCCGCTCCCCCTCTACACACGGGATGCGAGTCCAGTTATATTTCTCCGCCACATAGCAGGCATTTTGATAACTCCGCTCCAGATATCCGCAGTCCCGTTCATGGATATCCTTCTGCATCGTCCCATCGAACTTATTCTCCCGCTGCGCCATCAATTGCCGGCCAAACCGCACCGGCATATCCAGGAAAATTGTCAGATCGGGCTTTGGGATCCCATAGATTTGAAACTCCAAATCGGAAACCCAGTCCAAGAACCGGTCTTTTTCCTGCAAATTTTCAATTTTCCCCGCCTGATGGATCATGTTGGAGGAAACATAGCGGTCGGCAATCAGCACCGTGCCGTTTTCATAATCCGCTTTCCAATCCATGCGGTATGTGGCAAAGCGGTCCGCCGCAAAAAAGGTGGACGCAGCATAGGCGTTCACATCCTCCGCGTTGCCCCCAAAAGCGCCGGAAAGATAGAGCTTCACCAGCTCCGCCGATGGGCTCCCATACGCCGGAAAGGACAGCAGCTTCGCCTTCACGCCGTGCCCCGCCAGCGTTTGATACAGCAGCTCCGTGTGCGTCTGCTTGCCGCTGGCGTCAACGCCGTCCACCGCAATTAAAATACCCATTATTCCTCCCCGCCTTTGTAGTAGCGTTTTCCCTTGAACAGCACTGTCAGGGCAAATTTCGGCAGTGCCAGCATGCGCACAAACCGCCGCGGCTCTTTTATCAGCCTGTAAAGCCATTCCAGGCCTAAATCCTGCCATTTCTGCGGCGCGCGCTCCACATTGCCCGCAAATACATCCAGGCTCCCGCCGATGCCCATCAGGACCTTCACATGCAGCTGATTCATGTTGCGGTCGATCCATTTTTCCTGGGCGGGCGCGCCCAGGCAGACAAACACGATATCAGCGCCGGAACGGTTGATTGCATCGATGATTTCCGGTTCCTCCGCCGCGTCAAAATACCCGTTCCGGCAACCCACAATATTCAAAAAAGGATACTCCTGCAACAGCCGCTCCTGGGCCTGTTCCGCCACGCCCGGCTTCCCGCCGAACAGGAACAGCCGGTGCCCGCTCTCCGCTATATGCTCCAATACCAGCCGGGCAATATCATATCCTGCGGCGCGCTCTGCAATCGGGCGGCCCAGGATACGCGATGCATATACCACGCCGATCCCATCCGCCGTCAGCAAATCGGCATCGTTCAGCAATCTGCAAAATTCCGCATCCTTATACGCCATCATGATGATTTCCGAATTTGGCGTATAAACGCTGTGCGGGCGGTTTTCCTCCAGCATTTCAATGATTTTCCCCGCGGCCTCCGCCGCGTTTACCATGTCGACCTGCACTCCCAGAATATTGACTTTTCCCATCTCCATCCCCCTTATTCATTCTCAAATAATGATAATTGGCGGTCAGGCGTATCTTCCTTTTTCAAAAAGCTCCCCGCCGCCGGGATATTTTTCGTGGTATAGTGTTTCAAATTTTCGATGCCGCTGTCCGCAGCAAATACCACCCGGCACATCTTGGCGCCCTTTTTGGTCAGCCGCATCACCTGCACGCCCTGGGTGGACTTTGTGGTTTTCAAGGGCACCTTGTCGGTGTTCAAAACCAACACCTTATTGTTGTCCGCAAAAGCGGCCACCTCCCGGTCCTCCGGCAGGAATTTGATATCGCAAAGCGCGGCCTTGTCCGAATACGCGCCCACCAGCTTTTTCCGGTTGGTCTTGGTTTCGTAATTGGAAAGCCCCACCTTCGCCATCTTCCCGTTTACAAACGAAAACAGCAGCATCCCGCTGTAGTCCGCCGTCACAACGGTGTACAGGATCCGTTCGCCTTCCTCCAGCCCCAGCAAGCTGGGCAGGTATTCGCCCATGTTGCTGACCTTCGTGTCCGGCAAATCATAGGTTTTCATTTTATACACCACGCACTTATTGGAAAAGAACAGCAAATCGCTTTTATTCATGGTTTCCAGCTCCTGCGTGATCACATCGTCCTCTTTGAGCTTATGCTCCGACGTGGTCATCCGCAGCGACGCGGCGGATACCTTCTTGATATACCCCTCCCGCGTCACAAACAGCGTCAGGGGATAATCCTCGATGTGCTGCTCCTCTTTATATTCCTCCACCGCGCCGTCGTCCACCAGCGTTGTTTTGCGCTCCTGCCCATACTTTTTCGCAATGGCCTCCAATTGCTTCACAATCAGGTTTTTGACCTTTTTATCGCTCCCCAGGAGCTTTTGGAGCGCGTCAATCTCCTCCACCAGCTTCTCAATTTCCGATGTGCGGTTTACAATATATTCCTTGTTCAAATTCCGCAGCCTGATTTCCGCCACGTATTCCGCCTGCACCTTGTCCAGCTCGAAGCCCTGCATCAAATTGGGGACAACATCCTCCTCCCGCTCCGTATGGCGGATGATGCTGATGGCCTTATCGATGTCCAAAAGGATCTTTTTCAGACCCGTCAGCAGATGCAGCTTTTCGCTCTTGCGGTCGATATCATACCGCACGCCGTTTTTGATGCACTCCATACGGAATTTAATCCATTCGGATAAAATCCCTTTCACGCCCAGCACCATCGGCGTGTTTTTCACCAGCACGTTGAAGTTACAGCTAAAGCTATCCTCCAGCGGGGTCATTTTAAACAGCTTGAGCATCAGCGCATCCGGATCCGTGCCGCGCTTCAAATCGATGGTGATTTTAAAACCGTCCAGCCCCGTTTCATCCCGGGCGTCTGAAAGTTCTTTCAGCTTATTGGCCTTGATCAGCTCCATGATTTTGCCGATAATCGCCTCGCTGGTGGTTGTGTAGGGAATTTCCGTAATCTCCACACAGTTGTTCTTTTTGTCATAGGTGTATTTTGCCCGCAGCTTGAAGCTGCCCCGGCCCGTCTCATAGATTTCCCGCATCTGCTCCTTGGAATACACCAGCGCCGCGCCCATGGAAAAGTCCGGCGCGGGCATGTATTTCAGCAAATCCGCATCCTCGTTTTCGATGTACGCCGCCGTCGCCGCGCAGACCTCCCGCAGGTTAAACGAGCAGATGTTGCTGGCCATGCCCACGGCAATCCCCTGGTTCGGATTCACCAAAATGTTCGGGAATGCCACCGGCAAGAGCGTCGGCTCCTGCATTTCCCCATCGTAGTTATCCACAAACGGGACGGTATTTTTATGGATATCGCCGAAAAATTCCTGGCAGATGGGGGCCAGGCGCACTTCCGTGTACCGCGACGCGGCAAACGCCATATCCCGCGAATACTGTTTGCCGAAGTTCCCCTGGGACTCCACCAGCGGATGCAAAAGCGCCTCATTCCCCTGCGTCAGGCGCACCAGCGTCTCATAAATCGCCATATCCCCGTGGGGGTTGAGCTTCATGGTCTGCCCCACCACATTGGCCGATTTCGTCAGCTTCCCGCCCAAAAGCCCCATCTTGTACATGGTGTACAACAGCTTCCGGTGCGCCGGCTTTAAGCCGTCAATTTCCGGAATCGCCCGCGACACGATGACGCTCATGGCATAGGGCATATAGTTTTTTTCCAGCGTTTCTGTGATCGGCTGCTCCGCAATGGCAGCCGGGATATAGGGTTGCGGTTCTTGTTTCTTTTTCGCCATGTTCTGTCTCCTAGCTTAAGTCCAGCAGTTCCATATACAGGTTTCCATACTGGGCAATATAATCCTTCCGGCTTTGGATGTTATCCCCCAACAGGATGTCAAACATCGCCGCCGTCCGCTCCACGTTCTCCGGCGTCACGCGGATGAGCCGCCTTGTGGCCGGATGCATGGTGGTCAAGCTCATCATATCCGGCTGGTTTTCGCCCAGCCCCTTGCTCCGCTTGATTTCATACTCGTCCTTTTCCTTGGACAGCCCCTCCGCTATCAAACGCTGCAAAATCTCCTCTTTTTCCCGGTCGGTGTATGCAAAAAATTTCTCGCCCTTGCGCTTGGTCTTGATGATGCTGATTTCATACAGCGGCGATTCCGCGATATACACCTTCCCCGCCTCGATCAGCGTGGGCATCAGGCGGTAAATCATCGTCAGCACCAGCGTGCGGATCTGGAACCCGTCCACATCCGCATCGGTGCAGATGATGACCTTGCTCCAGCGCAGGTTGTCCAAATCGAAGGTGTCAAAGCCCTTGTTGTGCTTGGACTTGATTTCAATGCCGCAGCCCAGCACCCGTACCAAATCCAGAATGATGTCGCTTTTGAAAATCTTGGCGTAATCCGCTTTCAGGCAGTTCAAAATCTTCCCGCGGATGGGCATGATCGCCTGGAACGATGCATCCCGCGCCAGCTTGCACGACCCCAGCGCCGAATCCCCCTCCACGATATAGATTTCCCGCTGGGAAACGTCTTTGCTGCGGCAATCCACAAATTTTTCCACCCGGTTGGTGACGTCCATAGAACCGGTGAGCTTCTTTTTCACATCGATGCGGATTTTTTCCGCGTTCTCCCGCGACCGCTTATTCACCAGCACCTGGTTGGAGATCTTCTCCGCGTCCGCCTTATTCTCGATGAAATACACTTCCAGTTGATGGCGCAGGAATTCCGTCATCGCCTCCTGGATGAATTTATTGTTGATGGCCTTTTTGGTCTGGTTTTCGTAGCTGGTCTGGGTGGAAAAGGAATTGATTACCAGCGCCAAACAGTCCGCCACATCGTTAAACGTAATTTTGGATTCATTTTTGTTATATTTCCCGCTGCTCTTCAAATACCGGTCGATGGCGTACACAAATGCGTTTTTCACCGCCTTGTCCGGCGAGCCGCCATGCTCCAGCCAGCTGGAATTGTGGTAATACTCCAGCAGGCTCACCGTCTGGGAAAAGCAAAACGCCACCTGCATCTTCATCCGGTACATCGGCTTGTCCTCCCGGTCGCGGCCCTTCCGTTCCGTTTCCCAGACCTCCACTGCAGTAAAGCCTTGATCCCCTACGGCCTCTTTCAAGTAATCCACAATGCCGTTCTCGTAGTAATACTCGAACAGCTCCATGCCGGTTTCCGTTTCATTGTACAGCACAAACTTTAATCCAGCATTGGTCATGGCCTGCTTTTCCAGCGTATCCTGATAAAATTCCAGCGGGATGTTGATGTCCGTGAACACCTCCCGGTCGGGCTTCCATTTCTGCGTCGTCCCCGTCTGCACGCTGCGGGTCGGCTCTTTATGCAGGCCGCCGATGTTTTCCCCCTTTTCAAAATGCAGGGTATATTTCGTTTTATCCCGGACGACCGTCACATCCATATATTCCGAGCTATACTGGGTCGCGCAGGCGCCGAGGCCGTTTAAGCCCAGGCTGTACTCATACATGCCGCCGTCGTTGTTATTATATTTCCCGCCCGCATACAATTCGCAGTACACCAGCTCCCAATTGAACCGCTGTTCGTTTTCGTTATAGTCCAGCGGGATGCCGCGGGCGTGATCCTGCACCTCGATGGAACCGTCTAAAAACCGCGTCACCTCGATGACATTCCCGTACCCCTCCCGCGCTTCGTCAATGGAGTTTGACAGGATTTCAAAAAACGAATGGCAGCATCCTTCCAAGCCGTCCGACCCAAAAATAACCGCCGGGCGTTTGCGGACCCGGTCCGCCCCTTTCAGGCTGGAAATACTGTCATTCCCATATTCCTCTTTCTTTTTCGCCATGCTTTCTCCCTCGTCTATCACAATAAATGGTATATCAAGTGAAATTATCCTTTCCTATTATACTATCAATTGGGGTGATTTGTCAAATTTTTTATTCCGGCCGCCCCGCCCCGCAATTCTTGACAGCATCGCAAATCCATGCTATAGTTGGAGCATAAATCTTTGGAGCGGAATTACATGAAAAAGCGATATACGTTCCCGCTGATTGCAGCGGTTTTAATACTTCTTTATATTGCTGCAAACGCGGCCGGTATTTACACATTTAGCGCAAAAGACCAGACGTGCAGAGTGGACGCTGCAATCATCCTCGGCGCGGCAACCTACAATGGTACAGTGTCCCCGGTGTACCGGGAACGCATCAACCACGGCATTGCTTTATATAAGGAGGGCTATGCGGGGAAGCTGATCGTCACCGGCGGCGTCGGGGCCGGCAACACCGTGTCCGACGCCGCCGCGGCAAAACAATACGCCCTGTCCCAGGGCGTCCCGCCGGCGGATATTTACACGGAGGACGCCTCCGCCATCACCCAGGAAAACCTGGTATACGCCAAAAACATCATGGAGGCGCACCAGCTCCATACAGCCCTCATCGTCAGCGACCCGCTGCATATGAAGCGCGCGATGCTCCTGGCAAGGGATGCGGGCATCACCGCATATAGTTCTCCCACGCCTACGTCAAAATATACAAGCCTGAAAACACAGCTGCCGTTCCTGGCGCGGGAAGTGTTCTATTACATCGGATATAAATGGTACCGCATCTTCGCCCATCCTTTCCAATGAAAAAAGCCTGCCGCTTTGAAAGCGGCAGGCTTTTTGCTATGCCTTAATTTGTTTCCCCGTCCCGTCGATGACATAATTGTCCTTATAAATCAGGTCGGATACCGTACACAGCTCATATTTTTTCGTCAGCTCCGCCAAAATTTCCGGCAAAGCCGCCGCCGTGTTCTTTGTACCGTTGTGCATCAGGACGATGTCGCCCGCTTTTGCCTTGGACAGCACCCGGTTCACAATATCCGCCTTGGCCGCGTCGCCGTAATCAATGCTGTCCACCGACCATTGGATATACACGCGCCCCGTTTCATCGCAGGCCTTCACGACGTCGTCGGTATACTCCCCATACGCTGCGCGGAACAGCGTCACATCCTTGCCGGTCACCTGTTCAATCACATCGTCCGCCTTTTGGATATCCGCTAAAATTGCGTCCTTGCCCATCTGAGAATAGTGGGCATGGTTATACGAATGGTTCCCGATCTCATGCCCATGCGCGTCAATTTTGGCAAGCGCTTCCGGATATTTTTCCGCCCAGTCGCCCACGGCAAAAAACGTGGCTTTAACGCCGTATTCGTCCAGCGTGGTTAAGATGGCGTCAATGTCGCTGTCGTTCCAGGCACAGTTGAAGGTCAGCGCCAGCCTGTTATCATCCCGCTCCACGCAGTAAATCGGAATTTCCCGGTTTCCCACGCGGAATACCGACTGTACCTGCGCCCCCGCGCCGATACAGACGCATACCGCAATCGCCGCCAATATACCGAAAAACAACGTCCTTCCTTTTATCACATACAATTTCATACAGTGTTCATCCCTTTACAGCATTTAGTTTATTCTATGCCCTGCCCAGTCCGGATATGCTTTACATCGGCTTCATTTTGTGATAAAATAAATTATTATATCTTAAAAGCGTTCTGGCCTCGCGGCGCGGGGGTATATGCCCGCCATGTGCGAAGAACCAACCGGACTATTTATGGGGATGGGCATAACAGCGGGGTTATACGCTTTTGTGGAAGGGAATGCCATGTCAATTTTAGATACAATCAACGCGCCGCAGGATTTAAAAAACCTGTCTGAGGAAGAATTGCAGACGCTGGCAGCGGAGCTGCGCGTATTTTTGATTAACAACCTCTCAAAGACCGGGGGGCATCTGGCGTCGAACCTGGGAGTCGTCGAGCTGACGCTGGCGCTCCACTATGTGTTCAATGCGCCGTCTGACAAGCTCCTCTGGGACGTGGGGCATCAATCCTATGTCCATAAAATCCTGACGGGGCGCAAGGAACAATTCCACACGCTCCGGCAATTCGGCGGCCTGAGCGGCTTTCCGAAAACCGCTGAAAGCCCCTACGACATCTTTAATACCGGGCACAGTTCCACCTCCGTCTCCGCCGCGTTGGGGATTGCCCGGGCACGGGATTTAGACGGCGCCCATTACGACGTGATCCCCATTTTCGGGGACGGCGCACTGACGGGCGGGATGCTGTACGAGGCCTTGAACGACGCGGGCCGCAGCAAAACAAAGCTGATCCTCATTCTGAATGATAACGCCATGTCCATCTCCCGCAACGTGGGCGCGATTTCCAAGCATCTGCGCAACCTGCGCGCCAAGCCAGGCTATTTCAAATCCAAGCGCGTGGTGGAGCATGCGCTGTATAAGCTGCCGGCGGGCGGCAAAACGCTGGTGCGCCTGATTAGAAACACAAAACGGATCATGCGCAATCTGGTACTGCCCACCACTCTTTTCGAAGATTTGGGCTTCGATTATTTGGGCCCCATTGACGGGCATGATCTGCACAAGCTGATTTCCGTCCTGCAAATTGCGCGGACATCCAAAAAATCCGTCTTGATCCACGTTCTGACCAAAAAGGGCAAGGGGTATCTCCCGGCGGAGACAAACCCGCAGAATTATCACGGCGTCTCCAAGTTTGAAATTGAATCCGGCCTGCCTACGGATGCAGGCAAACCGGATTATTCCTATATTTTTGGCGCCGCGTTGACGCGGCTTGCGGAAGACAACGGTAAAATCGTCGCAATCACCGGCGCCATGCCGGTGGGAACAGGGCTTTTGGAATTTCAAAAACGGTTTCGGGAGCGGTTTTTCGACGTGGGGATTGCCGAGCAGCATGCGGTAACCCTGGCGGCAGGCCTCGCAGCGGCGGGATACACCCCTGTCGTACCGCTGTATTCCTCCTTTTTGCAGCGCGCCTTTGACCAGGCACTGCACGACGTATGCCTGCAAAACCTGCATGTGGTATTTCCAGTGGACCGGGCCGGCGTTGTCGGCGCGGACGGCGAAACACACCACGGCATTTACGATATCGCATTTCTTTCCGCCATGCCCAACATGTCCATCCTCTCCCCCGCAAATTTCGGGGAATTGGAACAAATGCTGGACTATGCGGTCAACCAACACAACGGCCCGATCGCCATCCGCTATCCCCGCGGGCACACACAGGGGAACCCAATGAATACCTCGTTTACGTTCGGCGCAGCAAAGCGCATCCGCGAAGGATCGGATGCAGCCCTCATCACCACGGGCAGGATGCTGCAAACAACATTGGAAACCGCCGGTTTGCTGGATGCGCAGAATATCCAAGCGGCGGTGCTGGAACTGCCCACCATTAAGCCGCTGGACACGGCCTCCATTCTGGATTGCACAAACGGCGTCCCGCTTGTTGCCACCATTGAAGACCATGTGCTCACAGGCGGCATCGGGACGATGGTCGCAACAGCGCTGGCAGAACACGGCGTACAATCGAAGCTGTTGCGCTTCGCATTCCCGGATACCCCCATCCCCCACGGGACCGTCGCGGAATTAGACCGGCTTTATGGGCTGGATGCGGGATCTATTGCAAAGACAATAAAGGAGTTTTTCCATGGCAGATAAAATCAGGCTGGACGTATTGCTCGTCCAAAACAAACTTGCCCCCAGCCGGGAGCACGCAAAAGCGCTCATCATGGCGGGGCAGGTGTATATTGATCATCAGAAATGCGACAAGGCGGGGCTTGCCGTAGACCCCGGCGCCGCGGTAGAAGTGCGCGGCGAAACCCTCAAATACGTCAGCCGCGGCGGCCTGAAGCTGGAAAAAGCGCTGCAGGTGTTCCCCATCGATTTAACGGATAAAACCGCCATGGATATCGGCGCGTCCACCGGCGGGTTTACGGACTGCATGTTACAAAACGGCGCCAAAAAGGTGTACGCCATCGACGTGGGCTACGGGCAGTTTGCCTGGAAGCTGCGGCAGGACGCGCGCGTAGTGAACATGGAGCGCACCAACATCCGCTATGTCACACCGGAGCAAATCGGCGAACCCATTGATTTTGCCTCCATTGACGTATCTTTTATATCCCTTAGGCTGGTGCTGCCTGTGGCAATGCGGCTCCTGGCGGCGGACGGCGAGGTGGTCGCCCTCATCAAGCCTCAATTTGAAGCCGGGCGGGAACAGGTGGGCAAGAAAGGCGTGGTGCGGGACAGCGCAGTACATTATAATGTTGTCAAATCCGTGCTGGATTTTGCCCGTGAAACCGGGTTCCATCCGGCAGGGCTGGATTTTTCGCCCGTGAAGGGGCCGGAGGGCAACATTGAATATCTGGCCTATCTGAAAAAAAATCCGGCGGACGTCCAGATTGACGATACCGCCATCCGGGAAGTGATTCACGCTTCCCACGCGGCACTTTAAAGGAGGGCGCACAATGCTGTTATCTGACGACATCATTCTAAACGGCGGCCGGGCGATCGCCAAAAGCTACGCGAAAATCAACCTGACGCTGGATGTTTTGGGACGCATGGAAAACGGGTATCATGAAATCGAAATGGTCATGCAGACGGTGAACCTGTTCGATTTAGTCATTGTGGACAGGCAGGAGCATGGCATCCGGGTTTCCACCAATCTCCGCTACCTCCCCAATAACGAAAAAAATATCGCCTATAAGGCGTGCATGGAATTTTTTGCGTATACAAAGCGGCAGGGCGGCGCGAAAATCCTCATCCACAAAAATATCCCCGTGGCCGCGGGGTTAGCAGGCGGCAGCGGCAACGGCGCGGCGGTGTTGTGTGCCCTGGACCTGCTGTACGGCACCCGCTTGACATTGGAGGAGCTCTTTATGCTGGGGCAGCGGCTGGGTGCGGACGTACCCTACTGCATCACCGGCGGCACACAATTGGCAAAGGGCATCGGCGAACAATTGACGCCCCTCCCGCCCTTGCCGAAAACCACCGTCCTTTTGGTGAAACCGCCCATCAATGTTTCCACGCCTGCCATCTACGCGCAGATGGACGCCGCCCCCATCCCGGAGCGGCCCGATAAGGCCGCCATGCTGGCGGCGCTGGCGGCGGGGGACGTCCCGGCGGTTTCCGGGCTGCTCTGCAATGTGATGGAACAGGTCACGCGAGCGCAATTCCCCGTCATCGGCGGCATCAAAAAAAAGCTGCTGCTAAACGGCGCGCTGGGCGCATCCATGAGCGGCAGCGGCCCGACGGTTTTCGGCTTCTTTTCGGATGACGCCGCGGCAAAGCAATCCGCCGACAGCTTTTCTACCATGTATAAGGACGTTTTTCTCACAAAGACGATTCAATAAAAAACAAGGCCGGAAAGAGGGATACTTTGTAAGGAAGTGTCCCTTTTAGCCTTCTTCAGCCAATTAAGATACATGATAACTTATTAAAAATTGCAATTGACAAATAGGAGATTCCCTTATGAAACATAGCGGTACACAAAGGTTAGAAACAGAGAGATTAGTTTTAAGACGATTTGTGAATGAAGATGCTTTAGCAATGTATAAAAATTGGGCAGCAGACGAGGAGGTTACAAAATACTTGACGTGGCATCCCCATCCAAATCAGGAAGTAAGTCAGAAGGTTGTAGAAGATTGGGTAAAAGCATATGATAGAAAAAATTATTATCAATGGGCCATCGTATTGAAAGAAAAAGGGGAACCCATCGGAAGCATAGCCGTAGTGCGTATGAATGAAGATGTTTCTATGGTACAGATCGGCTATTGTATCGGAAAAACTTGGTGGCATAACGGTATCACATCAGAAGTATTAAAAGCAGTTATAAATTTTCTTTTTGACATTGTAGATGTAAATCGAATAGAAGGCCGGCATGATCCGCAAAACCCTAATTCAGGCAAAGTCATGAAAAAAAGTGGCATGAAGTATGAGGGAACTTTACGTAGTTCTGATCGGAATAACCAAGGCATATGTGACGTTTGCTATTATGCGCTGCTAAAATCTGAGCGTTAAATTATAGTTTTGTTTATAAGAAACAACCTTTTAAATTGCACTTCTATGTGCTCACGTCCGCAAATATAGCAAGCATCGGATTGTGGCACCAATGCGAAAAGAAGCCAAATATAAAAATCATCGAGACACCTTCCTTACAGAGGGTGCCTCAACCCAGCCTTATTTTTTTATACCACACGATTTTGTTTCGTCCCATTGAAAAATGCAACAATGTTCTCCCGCACAATACGCATACACCGCACCCGTGCTTCATGCGCTGCCCACGCCATGTGGGGCGTAAAAACCACATTGTCCCGATGCAAAATGCGCTGATAAGGATTTTCCTGTGCCATCGGCTCCGCGCTGTACACATCGATGCCCAGCCCGCCGATTTTCCCCTGTTCCACCGCCTGCACCAGCGCCTCCTCGTCGGCCACCGCGCCCCGGGCCACATTGATAAAAATGGCATTTGGCTTCATCATACCGATTTTCTCCGCGTCGAACAGTCTTTCTGTTTCAGGCGTCAGGGGCAGGTGGACCGAAAGGATGTCCGCCTCCCGGCAGAGCGTTTCCAGCGGCACCCATGTGTATCCCGGCTCCGGTGTGCGTTTGTACGCCAGCACCCTGCATCCAAATGCCTGCGCCACTGCCGCCACCCCGCGGCCGATATTTCCCAGCCCCGCAATCCCCCAGGTCAAACCGCGCAATTCATGAAAATACGGAGACAACTGGTTATGGATGCCGCTTCTGGTATATCGGCCGTCTTTGACGTAATCATCATATTCCCGCAAATGCGTCATTAACGACAACGCCATCGCAATCGTCACCTGCGTCACGCTGTCCGTGGAATAAGCGGTCACGTTGCATACGGCAATTCCGTGGGCGCCGCAGTATGCGCAGTCGATGTTATCATACCCGGTGGCTGTTTCACAAATCAGCTTCAGGTTTTTCGCCCCCGCCAGGTTGCTGCTGTTAAGCTTCACTTTATTAACGACCGCCACATCGCAGTCCGCAAGCCGCGCCGCCGCCTCAGAATCAGCGGTCATGTCATGGATTGTCACCGCGCCCAGTTCCGAAAAACCGGACAGGTCAATGTCCGCGCCCAGGGTTTTCGCGTCCAAGAAAACAATCTTCATTCCCATTCTCCCAGTTTCGTTATTTTTTCCCAAATCTGGGGATGCTTTTTCTTCAAATTGATGGGGCGGAATTGTTCGTCCACAAACGCATGCCGGGTAATACCGGTCACCATCAGCTTCTGATCCCGCTTTCTGTACACCTCGTATTCAAATGTACAGCGCACGATTCCCAATTCCGACATGCGGCACAGCACAATGGCCTCCTCGTCATACCGCAGTCCCTCAAAATATTTTGCACCCGTCTCCGTCAGCGGCAGCAGCACGCCCGCCGCCTCCATCTCACTGTAGCCCATGCCGCTCTGCTTGATAAAATCATTGCGCGCAATTTCAAACCAGGGATAATACCGCGAATGGTGCACAATCCCCATTTTATCCGTCTCTGCATAGCGGACGGTAATCGGCGTTTCGCTCACAAATTCCATCCTGCTCACCCTTCCATACCGCTGTATACGCGGCCTTCATTGGCGTCCATCGTAACGACGGTGCCCGTTTTTAAAATCTGCGTCGCACCCTTCGCTCCCGTAATCACAGGGATGTCCAGCGTCAGGCCGATAATCGCAGCGTTGTTTGCCTCGCCCTCTTCCTCGCAGATGATGCCTCCGGCCTTTTTCAGATAGGGCACCATGCTTTTATCCGTCTCGCTCAGCACAACAATGCTTCCCGCTTTAAAATTATTTTTCAAATTTTCCTGATTTTTTGCCACAAAAACCTCCGCCGTGGTTTTCTGATTATTGATCCCGGTGCCGGACACCAGGATATGCCCCACCAGATGCACCTTCATAATATTGGTGGTGCCGCTCATCCCCATGGGCGCGCCGCCTGTGAGGACCACAAGGTCGCCATTCTGCACCAAATGCGCCTGCAGCGCGCATTCCACCGCATGGTCAAACAATTCGTCCGTATTATCCCGCTTTTGGCTCATAATCGGTACAACGCCCCAGGACAAGTTCAATTGCCGCCGCACCTTTTCACTGACCGTCGGCGCGATAATCGGGCAGGCGGGGCGGAATTTCGATACCATATGCGCCGTCCCGCCGGAATACGTCAAGGCGATGACGGCGGATGCGTCCAAATCATGCGCTGTCGTACAGGTGGCATGGCTGAGCGCATTGGTAACGTCCATGTTCTCCAGGTCAAACTCCATGTTTTTCAGCCGTTTTTTATAGTCGATGTCCCGTTCTGTGCGCTCCGCAATGCCCGACATGGTTTTTACCGCCTCCACAGGATATTTCCCGATGGCGGTCTCCCCGGACAGCATGATTGCGCTGGTGCCGTCGTAAATTGCATTTGCCACGTCCGTTACCTCTGCGCGGGTGGGCCGCGGGTTGCGGATCATGGAATCCAGCATCTGGGTTGCAGTGATTACGACCTTGCCTGCGCGGTAGGTTTTTTTGATGATCCGCTTTTGGATCACCGGCAGCAGCTCCAGCGGGATTTCCACGCCCATATCGCCCCGGGCGACCATGACGCCGTTGCTGGCCTTTAAAATTTCGTCAATATTCTCCACGCCTTCGGAGTTTTCTATTTTTGCAATAATACGGATATTCTTTCCGCCGTTTTTATCCAGCAGCTTGCGGATTTCCAGTACGTCCTCCTGTGTACGCACAAACGAGGCCGCAACAAAATCCACGTCCTGTTCGATTCCAAACAGGATATCGTCAATGTCCTTCTGGCTCATATACGGCATTTTCAGCGACACATTCGGCACGTTGACGCCCTTAGAGTCGGACACCGGTCCGCCGCTTTTCACTTCGCAGATGATTTTCGTGCCTTTGACGCTGACCGCTTCCAGCTCAATCAGGCCGTCGTCAATCAGCAGCCTGGTGCCGGCCTTGATTTCCTTCGGCAGATTTTTATAGGTGATGCTAACCTTTGTATCGTCCCCTTCCACGTCATCGGTATGCAGGGTAAACTGGTCGCCGGCCTTCAAAAACGCTTTCCCGCCCTTGAATTGCTTCAGGCGGATTTCCGGGCCTTTTGTGTCCAGCAGGATCGCCACCGGCAAATCCAACTCCTCCCGGATCCGCTTGATCCGCTCCATCTTCTCCAGCGCTTCTTCGTGCGTTCCATGGGAAAAGTTGATCCGCGCCACATCCATCCCCGCCAGCATCAGATTGCGCAGGACCGTATCATCATCAGAAGCCGGGCCCATGGTGCAAATGATTTTTGTTTTTCTCATACTCATACTCCATTCCGCCGCCCGATGCGGCTTTGTTCTTTCTCAAAAAAAACGGGGCCGCGTCCCAGCCCCGTTTATCCGTTTCCTACTTTTGCACATTATACAAAAGCACCGCCACGTTCATTCTGTTTATCGGCGCACCGACGTCCTGCGCATCCATGCCTTCATAAAGCCCTGTGTTGCCGCCAATCGTCAGATACGCGTCGGGATAACCGCCGAGCGCCTCCAAATCCTGCCCGTCGGTAAGGCCCGCAACAGATGTAATAATCTTCACCGCCTGTTCATAGGTCACGGGCGCATCCGGCGCAAACGTGCCGTCCCCCATGCCTGCAATGGCGCCTGCTTCAACGCATGCGTTGATATAATTCGTCGCCCAGTGGGCGGCAGCATCGGAAAAACTGCACGGCGCATCGGACGAAAGGCCGAACAAGCGCGCCGTCATGCTGGCAAATTCCGCACGGGTAATGGAGTTATAAGGCTTAATTGTCCCATCCTCATAGCCTGAGATCACGCCCGCCTCCTGGCAATGCGTCAGCGCTTGCTTCTGGTATTCCGAAAGCTGCGCAAGCTCGTCGCCGGTAATTACCAGCGCATAATCCTTGCTGATTGCCGCATAACCACCGCAGTCCACCTGGGCCGTCAGCGTATAATTCCCGGCAGGGTAAGCCGACAGGTCGATCTCTTTATCATAAGGCAAATCTGACGTGCTTGCAACCCATGTCCCGTTAATATAGTAATTCACCGTCGGCACATCATAGCCGTAAACGTGGGGATATGCGTAAAGCGTCAATTTTGCGCCGTTTGCCGTAATTGTCCCATCCAGCTCTTTATAGGAATTTGCCACCGTATTGTCATAGCGGTTTTGTATAAACCATGGCGCACGCGTCGCTTCTTCGTAAGCCGCTTTCAGCTCGGCGCAGCCTTCCAGGTCATAATAGCTGGTTTCATTGGGCATGTTCTTATTAAAATATGCAATCAGCTTGACCTGCGGATAGACAATGGGGATCATGCTGTACATCCGCCGCAGCGACGTCACAGCCCAATCCGCTGAAAACGCATTGATCTCCCCGGCTGTATAATAAGACGACCCGCATTCAGCCAGCATAATCGGCTTCCTGTCCCCATAACGCTCTACAATGTCTTGGATCAGCAGGACGGGATCTGCCGCGTCACCGGCTTTATAGACGATTGGGTTATGCGATTCAGACGCCGGCCACTCCCGCGCACCAAAATACTTGTTCGCATAAGCCGAAATCCCGACCCAGTCCACATATTCATCCCCGGGATAGTAATCATCAATATTAATGCTCCATTCCGACGTATGGACAACGCTCCAAACTGTTGCAATATTGCCGCCCACCGTCCTTGCCGCATTGGCGACCTTGCGGAACGCTTCAATGTAAAGGGCGGGATCGGCCTTGTCCTGCCAAACGTTGACTTCCGCCCCGATCCGCAGGAAAATTGGAATGTCCGTATAATTCTTTAACAAATCCAAAAGCTGATTTATATAGGTGGTGTCGCTGATAATGGACTGCAGCTGCGACCCCTCCTGGGGGAAATTGAGCGCGAGCTCCACCGCCTTGCCGCCGGTGCGCGCCTCACCCAAAATATGCTCCGCCCATGTAAAATCCGCGCTGTTGCCATATTCCATGTACAACAGGATCATGGATTCATTGGCTTTGAAATGCTCGCTGGCCTGCCCGTAAAGCACGCCCTTTTCCGGTTCATTGACCGCCCCGAAGTATTTTTGAGGCTCAGAGGTTGGTGTGAAAAGCCGGATGGTGGGCCGGAACTGCATTGCTTTTTCCTCGGCGATTTTAACGCCGTCCGTCCAGCCCAGCGCCGTTCCGTAAGGGATGTACTTTTCAAAGCATTCCCCGGCCTTGATGTGGTTTTCCACGCCGCCCAACGCTTCGTAGGCATAACCCATATCATAGAGCTTGGAACCGAGCACCGTCTGTACCTCTTCGTTTTGTTCCTCTGATTCCATAAGGGAAACAATCTCGCTGCCCGCCGCAATGATTTCAGCCTTGTTATCCGAATCGAGCGCCGCCTGATACCGGTCTGCCAAAGCCCAAAAAGCATGGGGAAATTCATATGCAGACACATTGGGGGCCACACCGCATAAAAGCATCGC
>DVND01000151.1 GCA_018714645.1 Candidatus Avimonoglobus intestinipullorum | reverse complement strand
AAATTGGATTTTTCTATTATTTATCCATTGTACAATCCTATGAATTCCCCATCCGGTATTCAATCGGCGTCTGCCCGATGTGTTTCTTGAATACGCGGTAAAAATACTGGCTGTCGTTATACCCAACCTGCCGCACGATTTCCGAAATCTTAAGATCGCTGGTCCTGAGCAGCGTACAGGCTTTTTCAATGCGCAGGCGGTTCATATAGGAAACAAAGCTCTCGCCCGTCTCATTTTTAAAAATCTGGGATAGATAATTGGGCGTCAGGCCAAAGCGGGCGCTCAGTTCTTTGATGGACAGGTCTTCATGGAAATTCACATTGACATAGTTGACAATTTTCTTGATGGTCAGCTCCGTTCCGGCATTGAACTGCTCCTGCTGCATCATCATGTCAAATACGACGCCGTAAATATATTCGGCCAACTCTTCAACCCGTTCAATACTGGACAGAACCTGTTCCGAGAGCAGGTCGTCCACCGTCACATTGGGAATATCCATGTGAAGCCTGTGGAACGTCATAATCACCATATTACAGACCAGAAAATACACCGCACGCACTGTCAGGCCGCTTTTTTTAATATACGGGACGGAAAACACCTGTGCCAGCATGCTTTGGAATTCCGCCATTTCCCCGTTGCAAATATGCACTTCCAAAATCTTAAGCTCATTTTCAATGATAGAGACCTTATGCATGTTGTCCGCGCCGCTGTACCGCAAAATCCGTTTTTCGTCGCTCATATACCGTTCATAATACGCCTCCTGGCTATGGGTATACAGCTCCCGCGACAGCTTTTTGCGCACATCGCTCATAGAAATATAAAGTTCAGACGGGACGCAGGGCACATAGTGTTCGTAAAACCAATTGAGCGCAGAGCGCAGCCCTTCCAGTTCCCCCATTCCAACGCACAGGCAGTGCAAATCCTTTCCGTTCGCAGCGCGCAGGAAATAAAACTGTTCCGTCCGGCCTTCTTTTTTAAAATATTCCATCAATTCTTTTTTCAGCTCTTCTATCAGCAGCGCCACGTCCGCATCCTGCCCCTTTTTCAAGCCTATATGG
The DNA here is from genome assembly GCA_018714645.1 of Candidatus Avimonoglobus intestinipullorum. Classification (GTDB taxonomy): domain Bacteria; phylum Bacillota; class Clostridia; order UBA1381; family UBA1381; genus Avimonoglobus; species Avimonoglobus intestinipullorum. The sequence goes on along the minus strand of DVND01000151.1, from coordinate 4,886 downwards.
AACGTCACCAGTTGAAACCGTTTTTCGCCCGTTTTCCCCAGCGTATCCTCCATCCATTCCTGCTCGCCCGGCCCCGGAGCCCCACCGCTGAACACGATGTTCAAAAGCCGTTCCATGTTCAGCGTCCGGACCTTGTCCGCCAAATCCGCATGCTCCGCCTGCGTTTCCGCGGCGACCCGGTTTTGTATCACACGGTTGACCGCTTTTTGCAGCACCGCCGCAAACTGCGCTTCATCAATAGGCTTTAAAAGGTACCCCACAATACCGGAATTAATAGCACGTTGTACATATTCAAACTCTGCAAACCCTGTAATCAACACAATTTCCGGTATGACCGGGAGCGCACGGGCCTGTTCCACCAGTTCAAATCCATCCATTACCGGCATTTTAATATCGGAAAACAAAATGTCAACCTGTTCCCGTTTTAGAATCTCCAGCGCCTGCGCGCCGTTGTATGCGACAAAAACCTGCTTCACCCCATATCCGCTTTGCAGCACCAGCAGGCGGATCCCCTCCACAATGATCTTTTCATCGTCCACAATTAAGATATTCATGCCCGACCTCCCGTTTCATATTTTAATGGAAACCGAATCAAGACGCGCGTCCCCACATGCTCTCTACTGAACACAGATACCCCGTATTCCGGCCCATACGCAATGCGGATCCTGGAATGGACGTTTTTCAAACCGATGCTCGTATCCTGGCTGAAGCTGCCGTTTTCCAGGTTTTCCTGCACCTCCCGGAGCCGCGCTTCCGTCATGCCCGCGCCGTCATCCTGAACGCTGATCGTCACCATTTCCCCATCGGCTTCCGCCGTAATGGCGATCATATAGTTTCCCGCACCCTTCTGCACCGCATACTTTATCGTGTTCTCCACAACCGGTTGTAGGATGAATTTCAGGACCATGCAGTTTTCCAATTCCGGAGGGATATCATAAAATACATCAAACCGGTCTCCGTAGCGGATTTTCTGAATGCTGAGATAGCTGCCGATATGCTCAATCTCCTGGCGCAGGCGGACATATTCCCCGCTGCTGCTGATATTATACCGCAAAATTTCGCCCATCTTCTGGCTGATAAAGCTGATATCGGGGCAGTGCTCCTGCTTTGCAATAGAATTTATTGTCTCCAGCGTGTTGAACATAAAATGCGGATTGATTTGCATCTGCAATGCCAGCAGCTCCGCTTTTTTGCGCTCCGTCTCCATAATATATTGCTCGTTGATGGATTTCTGCAATTTTGCCGCCATGGATTCCAACCCCCGGTCGATCTGTGCAAATTCATCCTTGCCGTTCAGCGCCGGCCCCAGGGCAAAATCCCCCACCTCCAGCTTTTTCAGCTTGCGGAAAATTTCTTTCATCCGTGCATTGATCCCATTGGAAAAATGAAAGATAAGCCCAGTCAATACACTGAGCAGCACTGCCCCAAGGAACAAAAAGCCCAGTATCATCATCGCCGCCGCGCGGATTTGCGGCGTCTTGTCAAAAATATAACGGATTTGCAGCCCTTCCCCCATCAAGGTCTTTTCTGTCATATACAGATTTTCCCCCGCCGCCGTGATTGGTTTATAGGTATAGCATATTTGCCCGTCCTGCAAAATTTCCATGCCAAAATTCCGCTCCGTGTCGCTGATGCTGTTTTTCAAAATACTGTCCAGCTTAATTTCCATCTTCACCAGCGCCAACGGTTCTGTTTCCCCGCTGATTTCATCGGTATAATACAGCACTTGTGCAATGGACAGCAAATTGTTTCCCATTTTATTCTCAAAAAAGATGTACTTCGCCTTATTGCTGGCGTCCTGCACCCATTCTTCCTCTGCGATATGGTCAAAACTGCTCATATACCGCCCCATAACCCGCATGTTGGGATTCAAGGGATATATCAAAAATTGGTATACCTCTTCCATGGAATTGCCCAGTGTGATGTTCTCAATTTCTGCGTCAATCACCACGGATGCGTTATATGCCGAAAGCATGCTCCCATCCTGCACCGCCTCCAGCGCCCCGGAAATATTGCGGTTATATGCAGTCCTGTCGATCATCGCCTGATACAGGTTCAGCTTATAATTCAAATTGGCATAGCTTTCCCGCTGTATGAAATCATACCCCTCCATAATTTTATTGTTGTAAAACCTTACATACATTAAGGAAAATAATATATTCAGCACAAAAATGGGAACAAAAATCAGCGCCACCATAAAAATAACCAACCGTTTTTTCAGCCGGCAATTGTCCAAAAACTCTTTTATAAATTTACGCACCGTGTTCCCTCCCGTTTTCTAAAATAACCCTATTTTATTTTATAAGATACCGTCCTGTTTTGCAATAGTAAAAAATAAATTGGCATAATCTGCAAAAAAGAGAGGGGCTCCCCTCTCTTTTATTCTGACAACGCCATCATCGCCAGCCCCTGCGCAAAATAGGAATAACCAAATCCAACGTCGTTATACGCGCGGTAATCCTCCATTACACAGGTCCCGATGGAACCGTGCAGGACATTCCCTTTCTCATCAATGTCGGCTTTCAGCGCTTCCAAGGCTTTTTCCGCCTGCCCCGCATACCGGGACGCAATATATCCGTCCTTTACCGCCCGGTTCACCGCATAAGCAAATGCTGCCGTTGCAGACATTTCCAGATACGTGTCCGGCCGGTTCATCACCGTATGCCATGCACCGGAGGCATCCTGCGTGTTCAAAACGCCGTCCATATGTTTTAAGAAATTCTCTTTCAGTTGATTATATCCTTCAACAGATGGATCCAGCAGGTTCAGCACCTCTATGGAAGCAACAGCAAACCAGCAGTTCCCCCTGCCCCACAAAACCCCCTTTTGCTCGCGGGTATCGCAGTAATAGCCGTGGACAATCAGGCCGGTCTGTGTATCCTTCAGAAAATGGTAATGCAGGATAAATTGGCGCACCGCCTCCCTGACGTAGAGCTGCTCTCCCGTGTATAACCCCCACTTCAGCAAAAACAGGCAACCCATAAACAGTGTATCCGCCCAGATTTGATTGGGATATTTATTGACAGTGCAGGAATGCTCAAACGTCCCCAAATCCGCGCGCGGCTCCTCCGCCATGCACCAATCCGCAAACCGCTTGCAAAGCGCCAGGTACCGATCGTTTCCCGGCTCAGCTTCCAGCAGCTTCAAAACCCCCAGCAGCGGCGCTGTGGTGTTGATGCTGAAACCAAAATCCATTTTATCAAGATGATAATCGATCCATTCCTTCATAAACGATGTGATTTCCGGGTCATGGGTTTTCTCAAAGGCCTTTGTAAACCCATACATGGCAACGCCCTCGTCCCACTGCCAGATGTCCATCCCTTCGCCCGTTCCCAAGTCCGCGCGCCCGGTTTCCATGGTGCGCTTGTACACCCGTTCCAGACAATCCATATAATCCCCTCCTCTTTCAAATGCCGCAGGATATGTTGCTGCGGTAATGGTTATAGCCGCTGGCCATCAAATGCTGGTTGAACGCATGATACCCTTTGTAGGTATGGCGGAAATTGAAAATCTCGCTGCCCTTTGCCTCCCGGTCTCCATAAACGCGCACAATGCCGTCTTTTCCGGCAAGCATCAGCTGTTCGCAAGGGTACTCTTTGATAATAACGCCGTTTTTCACCTGCATGCCTTCCAGCTTTATAATTTTTTCCCCATGCTGGTCAAACAGCCATCCTTCATATTCACCTTCGCTGCAGTAAAATTCCGAAAAACCGTCGCCGTTGATATCAATCGGAATCAGCCAGGAGCCAAAGCAGGGCAATTTTAATTCCACCGGCGTTCCCGTAAATGCATCAAAATAATATTCCACTGGCGCCTCTGTCACAAGCCCGTTTTCACCCGGATAACGCACCAAATCCATCGCCATCACAACACGGCGGTATTCTTCTTTATTGCCCAGCGTTGCAAGCCATGCAAAATGCATATGCCCGTGCTCCAGCGCCGTCCATGCCCGCGTCCCGTCCGGATAAAACGTCACAACGCGCGGCACGCCCTCCCGGTCATCGCCTTCGCGGCAGGTAAAGATGTATTTTTTCCCCGTTTTAAAATCCAAATAAGGGATAATGATATCCGAATGCCCCTGATAATTGAATTTATCACAGCACACCACCTCGTGCCCATCTTCAACACTCAGCAGCCGTTCCCCCCAAAACAATTCATCCACGCCGTCATCGTTGAAATCCAGGACCGGCGTCAGATGGCTTGCGCGCGGGCCCGGCTCATCCATACGGATGACCTTTTCCCACTTTTTCACCATCCCGGGGCCATATCCCTGTAAATACATGTCCCCATATGTACCCTGCGACAAAATCAGCACCGGCTCGCCGTGTGCATATCCCGCCACCAGATAAAACCGGTAACTCAGGGACATGCGCTCCTCAAATGTGTTTTGAGGCCAATCCCAGCGCCCGGCCGTTTCCCCCGTCCGCGGGTCAATTGCCTCCAGTTTGCGGTAAATAAAGGAAAACGGCGCGTCAGGATTGATATTATTCAAGAAGTAAATTTCATCCACGCCGTCCTTATCCAAATCCAGCGACAGCACCGGGCAGAACCAGATGCCCGGGATGACGCCCGGCCCCAAATCCCGCGTCCAAAGCCGCTTCCCGTCCATATCAAACAGCGCCAGCTTCAGCGTGTCAACGGGATGATGGTAATACTCCTCCCCCGGGTCAACGCCTTCATCCAGCGAATACACAAATAAAACGGCCTCTTTGCCTTCTCCCATAGAAACGGGGACAGAGCGCACCTGTTTTGCGGGGATCCCCAAATCAAATTTTTTTAAACATTCAATCTTCATACTCAACCCACCCTTTTTTCGTTAGCATTATTATATGGCCCGCCGCCGAAGCAAACATAGAAACCAACACCTTTACTTTGCCTTTTTCTGT
>DVND01000150.1 GCA_018714645.1 Candidatus Avimonoglobus intestinipullorum | reverse complement strand
GCTCAAAAAATATAATTTTTTTTAGTAATATTGCCAATTAAAAATTGCAAATCAATCTTTGTTTTCAGCAATTTCACCCACACCGTCTTCTGTCTTTAAATGCAGGCGTTCACGCACTTGCCGTTCAATGTCCGCTGTAAATTCTTTGTTCTCCACCATATATTTTTTAACGTTGTCGCGCCCTTGTCCAAGCCGCTCTCCCTGATAGGAAAACCACGCGCCGCTCTTTTTAATAATATCAAAATTGACGGCCATATCCAGGATATTCCCCTCTTTGGAAATGCCCTGCCCGTACATGATATCGAATTCCGCTTCTTTAAACGGCGGCGCAACCTTATTCTTTACGACCTTCACACGGGTCTTGTTCCCAATGATTTCCGTCCCCTGCTTAATGGCCTCCTGCCGGCGCACATCCAGGCGCACCGAGGAAAAGAATTTCAACGCCCGTCCGCCCGGCGTCGTTTCTGGGTTCCCGTACACCGTGCCGACCTTTTCCCGCAATTGGTTGATAAAAATAACTGCGGTGCCGGATTTGCTCGTGATCCCGGTCAATTTGCGCAAAGCCTGGGACATCAGCCGTGCCAGCAAGCCCACATGGGCGTCGCCCATTTCGCCTTCAATTTCCGCTTTTGGGACCAGTGCCGCAACAGAGTCAATGACAATCACGTCCAACGCGCCGCTCCGCACAAGCGCTTCCGCAATCTCCAGCGCTTGTTCCCCCGTATCCGGCTGCGCGACGATCAGGTTGTCAATATCCACGCCCAACTTCTGCGCATATATCGGATCCAGCGCGTGCTCCGCGTCAATAAACGCCGCCTCGCCGCCCCGCTTCTGCGCTTCCGCGACAACATGCAGTGCCACTGTCGTTTTCCCGGAAGACTCCGGCCCGTATATCTCAATGACGCGGCCCTTCGGGATTCCGCCGACGCCCAGCGCCATATCCAGCGTCAAAGACCCGGTTGGGATCACATCCACATTGACCGCTGTGGCATCGCCCAGCTTCATGATGCTGCCTTTCCCGTATTGCTTTTCAATCACGTCAAAAACGGCGCTCAGCGCCTTTTTTTTCTCTTCATTTCCCACAGCTTGATTCTTTTCACCCGTAGCCATATAAACCCCCATTTCTTCGGCTGCAAACCCGTCAAAACATTTGTTCTGCTTCTGTTTTATTATACACCACGCGCCCTTATTTTTCAAGTATTATTTGAAATTAATTTCTGCCGGATACAGTCAAACGCATAAAGGCATGCGGAATAGCGGATTTTATCCCGGTTCCCCACCAAACGCAGTTCCTGCACTGAAACATGCCCCCCGACGCAAACGCCCACATAAACCAGCCCAACGGGTTTTTCTTCCGTCCCGCCGTCCGGCCCGGCAATTCCCGTAATACCTACGCCCACATCTGCACCGGTGGCTTTGCATACCCCCTGCGCCATCTCACGGGCGGTTTGTTCGCTCACCGCTCCAAATTGCTCCAGGGTCTCCGCTTTTACGCCGAGATAGTTCATTTTTGCCGTATTCGCATAGGTAACAAAACTTTCATTCAAAATCGCGGATACGCCCGCCATGTCCGTAATCATCTTGCAGAACATCCCGCCCGTACAGCTTTCCGCGGCAGAGATAGTAAGCTTTCGTTCCAGCAGCATCCGGACAACCACCTCCGGAAGCCCTTTTTCTTCTTCGCAATAAATGTATTTTCCAATAATGCCTTTGATTTTTTCCTTTACGGGCAAAACCAGCGTCCGCCCCTCCTCTGCATCCCGGCATTTTGCCGTCAAGCGCAGGCGCATCCCGCAGGTCTCCGCATAGGGCGCCAGTGTCGGGTTTTTGCTGTTTTCCATAATATCCTGTAACAATTCTGCCACCTTGGATTCGCCAATCCCGAAAATTTTGAGTGTTTCCGAATACAGCACATCGTCCGACTTTTTCATCAAAAACGGTTTCACGCTTTCCAAAAACATCGGCTTCAGTTCATTGGGCGGCCCCGGCAGCATCACGACGATTTTACCATTTTTTTCGATAATACACCCCGGCGCGGTGCCGTTGTGATTGGGCAGCACGATACCATGCTCCGGCAGCAGCGCCTGCTTTTTATTACTCTGGGGCATACGCTTACCGATTTTTTGATGGTATGCAATAATATTGGCAAGGCTTTCCTCATGGAGCGCCAGTTGCTCCCCCATACATTCGGCGATGACTTCCTTTGTCAAATCATCCGGCGTGGGGCCCAATCCGCCGGAAGCGATAACAATGTCCGCCCGCTCCAGCGCCAACTCCAGGGCCTGCTTCAGCCGGGTGCGGTTATCCCCCACCACCGTCTGATAGTAGACATTGATTCCCAGCAGTGACAGCTCCTCTGCCAAAAATTGCGCGTCGGTATTCAAAATTTCTCCCAGCAGCAATTCCGTCCCCACTGATAAAAGCTCCGCATTCAATGGTAATTCCTCCTTAAAATTTGGGATATATCGTCATTTTTTCTACGCCGTCCAGCGCCCGCTGTATCAACGGTTCTATATCCAAAGCGCGCTCCGATTTTTCAATGTTCGCCAATTTCGGGTTCACGGTGGGATGCTTGGGCGTAAATACCGTGCAGCAGTCCTCGTAAGGGAGGATGGAGGTTTCAAATGTCCCAATTTCCCGCGCCCGCTCGATGATTTCATCCTTATCCATTCCCACCAGTGGCCGCAGCACCGGCATCTCCACAACCGCATTGGTCACATTCAGCGCCGCCAGCGTCTGGCTGGCCACCTGCCCTGCGCTTTCGCCCGTAATCAGCGCCATGGATTTATTCTGCCTCGCAAGCCGCTCCGCTATACGCATCATGAACCGGCGCATGATCAGCGTCATGTGTTCTTCCGGCGCGTGGTCGCGGATTTCCAGCTGGATTTCCGTAAACGGCACAATATATAAATTGACTTTAGACGTATACTGCGCAAGAATTTCCGCCAGTTCGGTGACCTTTTCCTTCGCGCGTTCGCTGGTATATGGGAAGCTGAAAAAGTTCACCGCATCAATTTCAATCCCGCGCTTGGCCATCATATGCCCCGCCACAGGGCTGTCGATCCCGCCGGAGAGCAGCAGCGTCGCCTTGCTGCCCGTGCCGATGGGCATACCGCCCTGCCCGTGGATTTTATTCTGGACGCAGTAGACGTACGCCGCAAAATCGCGCACCTCCACCTTGACTGTCACCTCCGGCGTATGTACGTCCACAATCAGCCCGTCGCATGTATCGTCCAGATATCCGCCCACCTCCATACCGATTTCCGTAGAAGTCAGCGGGAAGCTTTTGTCAGAACGCTTTGCCTCCACCTTAAACCGCTTCCCGGGCTGCAAATCCGGACCGCAATACGCCTTTGCCATCTTTTTAATCTGTTCCAGGTCTTTTTCCACCATCGCCGCCCGCGTAATGGAAACAATGCCAAAAATTTTAGACAGCCGCTCCATAATGACGTCCATTTTTCCAGTGTCATGGGGCTCAATGTAAATGGTCGCCTGGGCAATGCGCATATCCGCGTCATCGATATTTTTAATGGCGTTTTGAATATTCTTCATCAGTACCCGCTCAAAAACAGGGCGGTTCCCGCCCTTTAAAATAATTTCCCCGTATTTGACCAAAATCAATTCCTTCATCGCGTTACCTCATATATTTCCGTATTTGTCCCACTTCTTTTGCAAGCGCCGAAACTGTGGCGTCCATGTCCTCTATGGTCAATTCTTCCGAAAAACTGAACCGCACCGCGCCCATAATCTCTTCCCGAGAACAGCCCATCGCCGCCAGCACATGGCTCGGCTCCGGCTTGTGGGTGGAGCAGGCAGAGCCTGTGGATACATAAATCCTGTATGGCTCTAATGCATGGAGCAGAATTTCCGCTTTAATGCCCATAAATGAAACATTCAAAACATAGGCGGACTGCCCCGCTGCCGCCTCATGGATACGCACATTCTGAATGTGCTCCAAAATCCCGTTTTTCAGCCGCTCCCGCAGCGCTGCAGCCGCATGGTCCTCCAGCGCCGTCTCCGCCGCCGCGGCGCCAAATGCCGCAATTCCAACCACGTTTTCTGTCCCGGAGCGGAAGCCCGCCTGCTGTCCGCCGCCCTGGATCAGCGGCGTAATTGTAGTTTTATCTGTATATAATGCGCCCGTGCCTTTTAACCCATGGATTTTGTGCGCGCTGACAGTCAGCAAATCAATCCCCCACTGTCTGGGTTTCAGCGGATATTTCCCAAACCCCTGCACGCCGTCCACATGCAGCAACGCACGCGGCGCTTTCGCTTTCATCATCGGTTTTAATTGTTCCACAGGCTGTATCGCGCCCGTCTCATTGTTCACATGCATGACGCTGACAAGCGCCGTATCCGGCCTGAGCGCCGCTTCAAACTGCTCCAGGCTGATCTGTCCGTTTTCATTTACGTCCAGATAAGTGACCTCAAACCCCTGTTCCTCCAACAGTTTAAACGGCGCAAGCACCGATGCATGCTCGATCTTTGTGGTAATGGCATGCCTTGCATGCTTTAAATTTGCAGCGCCCAGAACCGCCGTATTATTGGCCTCCGTCCCGCCGGAGGTAAAGTAGATATGCGCCGCGTCCACACCCAGCACACCCGCCACGGCGCTGCGGCTTTGTTTGACAAGCTTCTCCGCTTCAAGCCCCAGCCTGTGCATACTGGATGGATTCCCAAACTGTTCCATCGCGCGCTGCGCCGCCCGTACCGCCGCCGCTGAAGGGCGCGTGGTCGCCGCGTTGTCCAAATAAATCATATTGCTCTCCTAATCCCTGCTTTTTATAATCAGTCCAAAGCCCTGCCGCACCGTAATCCTACAGTCCACCGCCAACATCACATTGCTGACGCCGCGGCTCTGCCCGAAATGCAAGGTTTCATCCTTTAGCGGATATTCCAGCCGCTCCGTATAAATCCCATGCATATCCTCCAGCGGCACAATGGAAACCAAATCGCCCTGCCGCCCCCGGATAAGATTCTCCTGTTCCGACAAATATATTTCATTGTTTTCATCCGCAAGAAAGCCCGTTTTGCCCGCATCGGCAATCAATTTTAGCAAAAAAATATTCGTCAGCGTGTGATCCAGCCGCGTCCCCGTAAACCCCAGCAGCAAAACCTCATCCGCCCCTTGCTCCAGCGCATGGCGCACCGCCAATTCGCCGTCGGTAAAATCCTTGCGTTTCGGATACACCACATTGGGAATACCGCGCACATCCCTGCACACCGAGTCCATATCCCCAATCACGATGTCCGGCTTTACCTGCATCCGCACCGCATGGTTATATCCGCCGTCAGCGCAGATAATAACATCGCCGCTTTGTAAATATTTTTTTATATATGCATCATCTGATATATTACCGTTCCCAATGATCACAGCTCTCATTGCACCGCACCCAATAACGTCTCGCACGATCCTTTAATATCCGCATTAAATACCGCCGACCCGGCCACGATCACATTGGCGCCGCATTCCACCACATGCCGTATATTCAGCGCGTTAATGCCGCCGTCCACCTCAATGTCATAGCCCGGCCCGGCCATCTGCCGGATCGCCTTGATTTTATCATCGACCTCCGCAATGTATTTCTGCCCACCGTACCCCGGATGGACGCTCATGACCAACGCCATGTCCGCCGCATCCAAATAGGGTTCTATTGCGGAAACCTCCGTTTCAGGGTTTAATGCAATGCCTGCTTTTATCCCAAAGGAATGGATTTTTTCCAGGCATCCCCGGACGTCCTCTGTCGCTTCCACATGGATGGTAATGCTGTCCGCGCCCGCCTTTACAAAATCTTCGATGTACCGCTGCGGCTCCACAATCATTAAATGCGTATCAAAAAACAGCTTTGAATGCGGGCGCAGCGCCTGCATCACCACTGCTCCAAAGCTAATATTAGGGACAAAAATCCCGTCCATCACGTCAATATGGAGCCATGCGGCCCCGGCCTGTTCTGCTTCCTGCACCTGCTGCCGCAGGATCCCGAAGTCTGCGGCCAGGATTGAGGGCGATAAAATCATTTCTACTTCTCCCATTCTTTCATCAACTGTAATTGTTTATAAAGCTCCACATAGCTTTCATACCGGGATTCTGCAATCCCCCCGCGGGCAAGCTTCCCCTTCACGGCGCAGTCCGGTTCGTGTACATGGGAACAGCCCTTAAACCGGCAAAGGCCTTCGCAATCGGATAATTCAGGGAAGTACGCCGCCAGCTCCTGGGCACGGATATGCTCCAGCTCAAAGGAACTGAATCCGGGCGTATCCAGTACAAATCCGCCGCAGTCCAGTTCAAATAATTCCACATGGCGCGTCGTGTGCCTTCCGCGCTGGATTTTTTCGCTGACTGCTCCCGTTTCCAGCCGGTTGCCCGTCAGCAGGTTTAAAATGCTGGATTTCCCCACTCCCGACAGCCCTGCAAACGCCGTCGTTTTTCCTTTTAATAGCGGCAGCAGCACGTCCATGCCGGATTGCGCCTTCGCGCTGACCTCCACCACCGGATAACCGGTTGTTTCATAAATACCCCGCAGCGCTGCGCCCGGTTCTATATCCGTCTTGTTAATACAGACCGCGGGAGCGATGTGGTTCACCTCCGCCGCAACCAGCATTTTATCAAGCAAGCGCAGATTTGGCGCCGGAGCCGCAGTTGCCGCCACCAGCAGCAGCGTATCAATATTGGCGACAGGCGGCCGCACCAGCGTATTGCGGCGCGCCTCAATTGCCGCAATGCTGCCCTTTCCGCTTTCCAGTTCAATTTCAACACGGTCGCCGATCATCGGCTTAATGCGCTCTTTTCTAAATATCCCGCGCGCCTTGCATTCATAAATCGCTCCATCGGCGGCTTTCACATAGTAAAAGCCGCCGATCCCCTTCATGATGATCCCTCTCATAAATCCTCGTCAATTAAATTCTACAACCCGTTCGCTCACCTTGACGCCATCAATATAGGTCTCCACCGTCGCATCGCTTCTGGATTCCACCACAATATCCGCTTCCCCTTCGGAACGGTTGTGCGTCTTATTATAAATTTCCTTTCCATTGGCAACCACACGCACCTGCACCGTCTCCCCATCCCCTTCCGGGAATGTAATTGTCAGCGTTTTCCTCTGAAGCGGCGCTTCTGTTGCCGCCGGCGGCTCCGTTTGCGACGAGCCTGCGTTGTTATTGCTAGGCGGTTCTGTCTGTGCTGGCGGTTCCGTCGGTTCCGGCGTCTCCTCCGCCTGCCCGGCGCTGATGACAATGTCCACATACGATCCCTTGGGCGACTCGCTGGATGGAGACGGGTCTTGGGAAATAATGATACCCTCAGGTTCATCGGACTCCTCTTTTCTCACATTTCCGAGCCGCAGGCCGACCGCTTTGAGTTTTTTATCCGCCTGTTCCCTGGTATCTCCCGTCAGCGTCGGAACGGGAACCAGTTCCGTTTCCTCCTCCGGTTTGGATGTGCAAACGTGTAAAACAACCCGATATCCTTCTGTCACCTTCGTCCCCTCCTTGGGCGATTGGCTGATGACATAATTCAATTCGTATGTGCTGCTTTCCTCATCGATCTTCTGATAGTCCAGCCCTGCTTCCTCCAGCATCCGGACCGCCGTTTCAAAATCCCGGTTCTCCACATTGGGGACGGCAATATCCCCTTCTGTCGCCCCGGAGCTGATCGTCAGCTTGATTTTCCTGTTCTGTTTCACAAACTGGTTCGCACCCGGGTTCTGAAGCATGATCTGCCCTTCTTCGTATTCATCGGAGAGTTCGTAAGTGATCCCCTCTTCGTCGATTTCAAACCCGTGCTCCTCGGCGATCGGCAGTGCCTCCTCCAAAGTTTTTCCGAGTAAATCCGGCACCTGCACCTCCTGCCTGCCCCAGTTCATATATGCAAATGTTCCAATTGCAATCACCGCCACCAAAATGATGCTCCCGACAATCATTTTCAACGCAAAATTGTCTTTTTTCTTTTTACCCGGTTTCTTTGCGGTGGTTTGTGCCGCGTCCGCGCGCCGCTCCGGCACTTTCGGGATCCGTTCCGTCACGCCGGTGACAACCCCCTTGTCAAATGGATCCTGCGCCGCTTCCAGCACGGATTTCAAATCGACAATCATATCCATGACGGTCTGGTAGCGCGCGTGCTGTTCCCGCGCCATGGCTTTCATGACGATTTGGGCAACCTCCTGCGGGATGTCAAGATTGATCACCTTACAGTTCACAGGATCCTGTTCCAGCTTCATCAGCGCAATTGAAACGGCGTTATCGCCGTTAAATGGCAGCCGCCCCGTCAGCATTTCATACATCACAACGCCGAGGGAATAGATGTCGGAGCGCGCGTCGGTAAACCCGCCGCGGGCCTGCTCCGGCGATATATAGTGGACCGATCCCAGCGTCGCCCCGCCTGCAACGACCGTCTCCGAACTGACCGCCCGGGCAATTCCAAAGTCGGCCACTTTCAATGTCAAGTCGTCTGTCACCAAAATATTATGGGGTTTAATATCCCGGTGGATAATCCCATTTTTGTGGGCATGCTCCAGCGCCAGGCCGATTTGCACCGCGAAATTGCAGGCCTGCTTCCAGTCCAGGCAGCCACGCTTGTTTATGTATTCCTTCAGCGTGACCCCGTCCACATATTCCATCACAATATAACTCAGCCCATCCGTCTCGCCCACGTCATATACGGAAACGATATTGTGATGGGACAGCCCCGCCGCCGCCTTTGCCTCCACGCTGAATTTTTTCACAATGTCCTCATCTGTTTTCAGGGATTCCTTGAGCACCTTAATTGCAACATACCGGTTCAGCAAACGACATCTCGCCTTATAGACCGTTGCCATGCCGCCGGTTCCCACTTTTTCCAGTATTTCATACCGGTCCGCAAGAACCGTTCCCACTAAATTATCACTGTTCATATAAAATTCCCTCCATACTCATTTGCAAAACGCAACGACCGTAATATTGTCCTTGCCGCCTTTTTTATTTGCAAGAGCGACCAGTTCCTCAGCCGCTTTTTGTAAATCTTCGTTTTCGTGCACAATATTTCGGATTTGTTCGTCTGATACCATATTCGACAGGCCGTCGCTGCACAGCAGTATCGTTTCCCCCTCGTACGCTGTGACCGTAATGTCGACCTTAACCGTATCCTCCGCGCCCACCGCCCTGGTGATGTAATTGCGGTTCGGATGCGCTTCTGCCGCCTGCTGGGTAATTTCCCCGCGGCGCAAAAGCTCCTGTACAAATGAATGGTCATGGGTGATCTGCCGAATATCCTCGCCAATGCTGTAAACCCGGCTGTCCCCCACATGGGCGACAATCAACTTGTTTTGATAGATAATTGCAAGGCTTGCCGTCGTCCCCATCCCCTCCAGCTTTTCATTGTTTTTCGCATATTGAAAAATCTGGCTGTTTGCGGCAAGAAACGCGCAGCGGATCATCTCTCCTGTTTCCATATAATCCATCTTTGGATTAAATTCGTTCACAATATAAGCCTTCACAATATCCGCCGCCATAGAGCTCGCCACCTCGCCGGCCTGATGTCCGCCCATGCCGTCTGCAACAAAGCCGCCGATCAAGTTGTCATTCCGATAGAGAAAATAGCTGTCCTCATTGATTTCCCGATGCTTGCCGATATCTGTAACAGCAGCAACTTTCATTTTTTATCACCCCGGATCCATATCTGCTTTTATTATAATACTTTTTTTCGCAATTGTCCACAGGAAGCGCTGATATCGCTTCCCAATTCCCGCCGGACTGTGGTGTTCACGCCCAGATCCAGCAGCCTTTGCTGAAAGCTGCGGACCGTCTGTGCCTTGCTTTTCTCATATTGGCGTTCCTCAACCTTATTCACAGGGATCAGGTTCACATGGCACAGCATCCCTTTTACCAGCCGCGCCAGCTCCTCCGCCTGTTCCAAACTGTCGTTCACGCCCGCAATCAGCGCATATTCAAAACTGATGCGCCGCGTCGTTGTCTCGATATATGCCCTGCATGCCCGCATCAATTCGGCAATCGGGAACCGCCTGTTTACGGGCATGATTTGGCTGCGTATGGCGTCATTGGGCGCGTGGAGCGACACCGACAACGTAACCGGCAGGTTTTCCCGCGCCAGTTCATAGATTTTGTCCACCAAACCGCAGGTGGAAAGGGAAATATGCCTGTATCCAATATTCAATCCCGCAGAGTGGTTCACGTTGTGCAAAAATTTTATGACATTGCCGTAATTGTCCAGCGGTTCGCCAATCCCCATCATCACGATGTTGCTGATACGCTCCCCGATGTCCTCCTGGGCGAAAATCACCTGATTGAGAAGTTCCCCCGGCGTCAGGTTCCGATACAGCCCCCCGATGGTAGAAGCGCAAAATCCGCAGCCCATCCGGCAGCCCACCTGGGACGAAATACAGATGGTGATGCCATGCTTATACCGCATCACGACGCTTTCAATGCAATTCCCGTCCTGCAATTCAAACAAATATTTAATTGTCCCGTCCAGCTTTGATATGTATTTCTCCCGGATGGACAGCGTTGAAATAAAGCTTTTTTCCGCCAGTTTCGCCCGAGTTGCTTTAGACAAATTCGTCATCCCGTCAACGCTGCGGACGCCTCTGTGCAGCCATTCAAATACCTGCTTTGCCCGGAACCGCGGTTCTCCCATCTCCATGAAAAACGGTTCCAGCTCCGTATATTCCAAATCCTTCAAATCAATCATCTGTTACACCTTTTGCAGCTTCGCAATAAAAAACCCATCTACACCGTCTATATTCGGATAAAATGTCACATGCCCTTCCCTGGCCGACGCTTTGCGCAGCGGCTCCGGCAGCAACGCATAAAAATCCGCCGGCTTAAAATCAGGATGTTCTGTCATAAACCGCTGTATCTGCCGCTCATTCTCCATTTTGTCAA
>DVND01000149.1 GCA_018714645.1 Candidatus Avimonoglobus intestinipullorum | reverse complement strand
AAATGCGTTGATTTATAAATATGCTCAACGAATAATCGTTTTGTTAATTAAAACGAATTTTGAGCATCAAGAATTACATAAACCGATATATACCGCAAAAATGATACGGCATCAACCACATATAAAAATACGGGAATCGTGTATGCTTTATTTTTTCGCAAACGCCAGCCATTTACTCGCATATGTATCCAAGTAAAACCTGTTGCCAAACTCATTTTCGACCCACCTGTTTTTTACATGGTACCATCCTCGCAGCTCGTTTCGCAGGCATCTGTCAACCGAGATCGGCTCCAGCCAGATCTCATCATAGATCTTAAGCTCAGATTTCTGTATCGGCGCTTCATCGGGCAAAACCGGTTCGGCGAATGCGGGCGCCGCGCCGTACAACTCACCGGCGTCGATAAAGGAGACGGAGACATTCTCCACAGAAACCAAACGTTGTTCCGCTGCGTCAACGAGCATCCATCCGTATTCGGCAGACCAAACGGGATAACCGTGCATAATGGATAAAAGATTTGCGGGTATCGGTTCTTTTGTATGTCGGATCGGTTCTTCTTCCCTTCCCAGCAGAAAATCTGTCGTCACTCCATACAGCGCTGCCATTTTTTCGAGGCTGTCAATCGAAGGCGATTTGCGTCCCGCCTCCCACGCGCTTAACGTAGGCTGGGAAACTCCGAGGAGCTTTGCTGCCTCTGTTACCTTTAATTTTTTGAATTGTCTTGCCGGTTTAAATTGTTTCGGCATCTTTTTCACCTTCGGCATTTTATATCTTTCCTTTACACGATGCACGGCATGTCATTTTATACATGCAGCAAACGCATTTTCGTTCTTTCATGGAAAAAATAAAAATTTTATGCTTGATACTACCATAAAGCTTTTATTTATCAATAGATTTATATTGTTTATTACTGTCAATTAACAATCTTCAGTTCCTGCATGCGGTCATTCGTCACAGTATCCTTCCCGAGCAAGGGGGTCATGCTGTGCAGGCTGATTCCCAATGTCGAGAGGTTGTGCAGCGCCGCTGAAACGGAAGGCTGAATAACGCCGGCAACGCCCAGTGCAATAAGGGCGCCGTTAAAGCCCATGACAAAACGGTAATTGGCGCGTATGCGCGCTGACAGGCACGCCGCGATCTGCCGCAGCCTTACCAGCTCCCACAAGCTGTCTGCGGCAATGGTGATATCGGCGATTTCCTGTGCAATGGCAGCCCCGTCGCTGATCGCGATGCCGACATCCGCTTCCGATAATGCTGGCGAGTCGTTGATGCCATCGCCAACCATGATAACAGTATGCCCCTTGGCGCGAAGCCCGGCAATATAATTTGCCTTGTCCTCCGGCAATACCTCAGCACGGAAACCGTCCACCCCCACACGGGAAGCAATCGCTGCTGCGGTACGTTCACTGTCGCCGGTCAGCATGACGGTTTTTTGAATGCCCAAGCCGCGCAAAGCACAAAGCACATCGGGTGCTTCTGCCCGCAAGGGGTCTTCAATACAAATGACAGCCGCTAGCCGGTTTCCTATCGAAAGATACAAATGCAAATATTCCAAAGGCAAGGCAGAGAATTTCTCCTTTTCATCCTCAGGGACGGTGCAGCACTCGTCTTCAAAAATAAAATGTGCGCTGCCGATCAATACCCGTTGTCCGCCTATCGCGCTGGCAATTCCGTGCGCGACAATATATTCCACTTTTGAATGCAGCTCCTCATGCTTTAACCCTTGCTCTTTCGCCGCCGCTACAACCGCATTTGCAACCGAATGAGGGAAATGCTCCTCCAGGCAGGCAGCCGTGCGCAGCATTTCCCTTTCGTCATTGCCGCCGAAAGGGATCACTTTTGCGACTTTAGGGCAGGCGTGTGTTAGTGTCCCTGTTTTATCAAAAACAATAGTATCTGCTTTGGCAATGGTCTCCAGGAATTTCCCGCCTTTTACCGTAATATGTTCTTTCCCTGCTTCCCGCATGGCAGACAGCACGGAAAGCGGCATTGCAAGCTTCAGCGCGCAGGAAAAATCAACCATCAGCACAGACAGCGCGCGGACTGCCCGACGCGTCAGCACAAAGCTCAAAAGGCTGCCCGCAAATGTGTAAGGAACCAGTTTATCCGCCAGCGTATTCGCCTTGTTTTCAGCAGAAGATTTCAGTTGTTCCGAACGTTCTATCATAGTAACGATTTGGTCATAGCGGCTCTGCCCGGAGGCCTGCTTTACCTCTATTGTACATTCCCCTTCTGATACCGTTGTTCCCGCGTATACAAAACCGCCGGGACGTTTGGCAACCGGAACGGATTCTCCCGTCAAAGACGCCTGGTTCACCATGACCTCGCCTTCGGTGACAATACCGTCCACAGGGATCACACCGCCCATTCTGACAACGAGCTGATCCCCCTCGGAAACCTGGACGATCGGTGTGAGCACTTCGCCACCGGGTGTTTTCAGCCATACGCGGTCTACATTTAAAGACATGCACTGTGCCAGATCCTGGACGGATTTTTTCCTTGTCCACTCCTCCAGCAGCTCCCCTATTTTTAACAGAAACATCACAGAACCTGCAGTAGGGAAATCCCCGCGGGCAATAGAAATGCCGATAGAAACGGCGTCCAGCAGCTCGACCCTCATCTTCCTATGGAACAGGCAGTGCAGCCCTTTACGCAGAAAGGGAACGGCATGCCAAACTATATTGGCGATTCTGAACGGTTTCGGGAAAAACAAAGCCCCGGCGGCTTTCAGCGCCACTCTTCCCACCAGTTTCTCTTGAAATTCGCGGTTTAATGCCCGTGTACTGTAAGCGGGCAGCATGACACTTGTTTCCGCTTCTTCCCAGGAGAAGTTCCGGACAATTTGCAGTATCCGTGCCCTTTCTCCCGTATAATACAATATAAAGCAGCCGGTGCGTTCATGTACGGTCACACGGCTGATCGGCTCTTGCTTAGAAAGCCATGCCTCCAACAGATCGGCCTGGCGGATGCTCATGGTTCCATGCTTTAATTTCAACCGCATCCTGCCGCGGCTCTCATGCATAATCACTGCGTTCATTGCGCTTCCTCCATTGAAAAAAGGAGCCTTCAGCGGCTCCTTTTGCTTATTTTATTCATCTTCGCCGTCTGATTCACAAACCTGAGCGGCGGCTCTTTCCTCCGCTTCTTTTGCAGCACGCTTTTCATTCAGTTCTTTTGCAGAGGCTAAAATATCTTCGGCATTTTCCTGTGCGCAGGTCACCGTCTCCATGACCGAATCCTTCATCCGAAGACCGGCAGCCGTAATATGGGTATATACCTTTTTTGCGTCCTTGCTGGTAAGCAGCTTAATGCCGGCTGAACCGAACAGTGCGCCCCCGATAAAGCAGGCTAATTTTGAATAAATGTGCATAAAAAATCCTTCCTTTCCGTTATTTACGTTTATAGCCGGTAATCATCACCATGATCATACAAATCACCGCGCCCCATGCCCAAAAACGATGCTGTTTCACAACAATCCCTCCTTTAAAAGTCGGAGTATTACAATTTTCGCTAAAATCTTTATAATATAATATATCACTCTATTAATTATTTATCAAGGGGTAAAGCAACCAAAAATTTCGCGTTTTTACTTGACAAGTTAGATAAAACTAACTATAATATATAATGAGAAGTTTTGATTTTCATCAGTCGCTGTAAACCGTAATTAAGAGAATGCATAACCAACTTCCCGATAAGATGGGACTTGCATACAGCACAAAGAAAGAAGGAACAATTACGTAATGCTTTTACTGAATAAAACGCTTTTGCGTATGGCAAAAGGGCTGTGGGGCCGGATAGCTCTTATTACATTTCTTAAACTTGTTACACTTGTGGGGACAGCTGAGTTTGCACAGATTATTTCGGGCTTTCTGGGCAATATCGCATCCCCCGCATTGTCTGCTTCAAACGCCGGGAGCGCTGTTCTGACCGCATTCATAACCGCCGCGGCAATATTTTTGGCGGAACTTCTTACAGGCGAGGCGGAATACCGCTGCACGGCAAAGGCAAGGCAGTCGCTGCGTGCGGGTATATTCTCAAAGGTATTGGAGCTTGACGTCGGCAGCGTTGAAAAGATAGGGCCGGTCTCCGCCATTACCTCGTCGGTAGACGGGGTGGAATCCATGCAAATCTACTATAGCAAATATCTCCCCGGGCTTTTTTACTGCCTGATTGCGCCTATATACCTGTTCTTCCGGTTAAAAGACGTGTCGCTTATCCCTGCTGCGGTAATGTTTGTTATTTCGTTCATCCTGTTGCCGGTAAATAATATTTTCCGCAGCCATATTGAAAAATTAAAAACCGAATATTGGGACAGCCTGGAAGACCTGACCGGCTATTATCTGGAAAGCGTCCGCGGGCTTACTGCCTTTAAGCTGTTCGGAAGGGACAAAGACCGCGCCGCCGTACTTGCGAAAAAATCACAGGCGTTTAACCGCAAAATTATGGACGTTATGAAAGTGAATTTTTCATCTTTTCTTTTGACCGATGGGCTGATCTACGGTGCGGTCGCAGCTTCGACTGTCATTGCCGCGGTGCAGATTGTTTCGGGTACGCTGGATTTTTCGGGCGGGCTAATGGTGCTTCTGCTGTCGTTCGGCTTTTTCGGCTCGGTACGGCAGCTCATGAATGCGACGCATTCCGCATTGGCGGGTGTTTCCGCCGCGGATAAAGTGGAAAAGCTTTTATCCATAGACACCTCACGCCCGTACCATCCTGACATGGCGGTGGAAAAAGAGCCGTTTGACGGGATCCGTATGGAGAATATTTCGTTTTCCTATCCCGGCCGCGGCGGGACGCTGCACAATATATCACTTGATATACCAAAGGGCAAAACGGTTGCGCTGGCAGGGCTTTCGGGCAGCGGCAAATCCACGGCTGCCGGTCTGCTCATGCGGTTCCATGACCCCGAAAAGGGGCGTATCCTGCTGGAAGGCAGGGATATCGTCAGCCTCACGCCGGAGGAACTGAGAAAGCATATCATTATGGTTCCGCAATATGTGAGCCTGTTCAGCGGCACGATTGCCGACAACCTGCGCATCGCATCTCCAAACGCCTCTTGCGAAGAGCTTTGGAGCGCGCTTTCCGATGTGCGGCTGAAAGACTGGGTAAGCTCCCTTCCGCAAGGGCTTGACACCCCGGCCGGCGATGGCGGCGGCAAGCTGTCGGGCGGGCAGCGGCAAAAGATCGGTATTGCCCGTGCGCTTCTGAGCCGTGCGGAATATATCATTTTTGACGAAGCGACGTCAAGCGTCGATATGGACAGCGAACGCGAGATATGGAGCTGTATCGGAGAGCTTTCCAAAACTCGGACGCTCATCATTATCTCACACCGTCTTTCCACCATCCAAAATGCCGATATAATTTATATGCTGTCAAACGGCGGGGTCACGGAACGCGGACGCCACCGGGAACTGATGGACAAGGGCGGGCTGTACCGCCGCCTGGCGGAAGAACAATCGCGTCTTGAACAAAACGGGAAGGAGGGGATACTCTATGGCGCGGCGCTTTAAATACTCTATCCCGCAAATGACGCGGCGGCTTTTACATATTGCCGCCCCGGTCAAAGGGACGCTTGCCGTCTCCACACTGGCAAGTATCATCGGCAACCTGGCGCAGATGGGCTTGATGGGCTTTGGCGCGCTTATGCTGATGAGCTGCGCGGGGATCGCCGACGGTTCGCCAATAACATACGGCGTTTTAGCGGCAATTTCGGCAGCGCTTATCGTTGCCGGGCGGTATACGGAAGGGGTCGTCTCCCACGCGGGCGCATACCGCCTTTTATCGGACATGCGCATCCATCTTTTCCAAACGATCCGCCGTCTTGCGCCCGCTTGCCTCATGGACAGGGAAAAGGGGGATATATTAAACATCGCCGTGTCCGATATTGAAACGATAGAGTTTTTCTTTGCCCATACCATAGGACCGATGTTTACGGTCATCATCCTTCCCTGTGTTACGCTGGGGCTGGCGCTTTGGTTCCATCCGCTGTTTGCAGCGGTGCTTTTGCCGGTATACATTATCGTAAGCGTCATCTTCCCGCTTATCGCGGTAAAAGCCGGGCGCGGCGTGGGTATGCGGTATCGAAAGCGTCTCGGTGAAATGAAGTCGCTGGTGCTCGAAAGCGTCTACGGCCTTAAAGACATTCAGATATTCGGCTGTGGTGAAAGGCGTATGCAGGCGGTGCAGAAGAAAAACAAGGAGATCAACAAAGAAGCGCACGGCCTTACCCTGCACCGACAGACGGTATCCTCTGCGCCGACATTCTTTGTATACCTGGCGCGTATTCTGGTCATCGGCGCCGCTTCATATCTTGCGGTATCCGGCATATCCGAGCCTGTCGGCACGGTGCTTTTGTCTTTTGTGGCGGCAGCGTCGTTTTCTTCGACACAATCTTTGACGATGGTTATATCAAGCCTGCTTGAAACTTACGGCGCGGCGGAGCGGCTGTTTGTTCTCGAGGATACAAAGCCTGAGATCGAAGAGAGTAAAAAGCCGAAAAAGTGCGGTCATATTCAAAAAATAGAATTTGATCATGTTGGATTTTACTATACCGATCCGCAAAAGCCGGTATTGGATAACTTCAGCCTCACAGTGTCCGAAAACGAACATCTCGGCATTGTCGGCGAAAGCGGTATTGGCAAATCGACCGTGCTGCGGCTGCTGCTCCGTTTCTGGAACGTGAAAAGCGGTAGGATACGTATAAACGGGATCCCGATCGAGGAGCTTTCAACGGCAGAACTTCGGCGGCGCATTGCAGTGCTGGAGCAGGATACGTTTTTATTTGACGGCAGCATCGCGGAAAATATTGCAATCGGCAAGCCTGATGCATCCATGGAGGAAATACAAAAAGCGGCGCGCCGCGCAGGGCTGCATGATTTTATATCAACGCTCCCGGACGGATATGATACGCAGATGGGCGAAATGGGCGCGCGCCTTTCGGGCGGGGAGCGCCAGCGCGTCGGCATCGCGCGCACCATGCTGACGGACCCTGATGTGATTGTCATGGACGAGCCGACAAGCAGTCTCGATGTGCTGCACGAAAAAGAGCTTTTAAAAACGCTGCGTGAAGAATGCGCGGATAAAATGCTGATCATCGTTTCACACCGTCCTTCAACGCTTACCGGTTGCACACGGATTATTCGTCTCGAAAACGGGCGTGCCGTAAACAGTTTGAAAAGTCGGAAATCACTGTTTGTGTAATTTGATCATAGGCAAGGAGGGCAATGATGGCAAAACGAAACGATATCAAACTTGGCACACACGGCGAGGATTATGGAAACTGGATGTCAACGCCGGTGTTTTATGTGTTCGGCGGGCTGGCAGCCCTGGCTCTGATCCTCGCGGTAGTTTCCTTTGCTTTGCTGCATATTGCCGGTCTCGGCGTGTTGTTTACGGTTGCGGCCGCGGTACTGGCGATCCTTTTATGTCGTTTTTATCGGATAAGGCGGCAATACGCATTTGGCGGCGGCAATATCATGGAAAATGTCCACAATGGCATCCTTTCCCATCTCCGTTATAACGGCAGGGGAACGCTTCTGGATGTGGGCTGCGGCTCCGGGGCGCTCTCGATACGCGCGGCCCTGATCTGGCCCGAAGCAAAGGTCATAGGGGTTGATTCCTGGGGCGCGATGTACGGCTACAGCAAGGCCTTATGCGAAAAAAACGCCGCCAGCGAAGGTGTCGATGTCCGGTGTGAGTTCCGCCGCGGCGACGCCAACCACCTGGATATCCCTGATGAAAGCGTTGACGCTGTTGTAAGCAATTATGTATATCACAATATTGCAGGCGCGGACAGGCAGGCTTTGCTGCTTGAAACGTTGCGCACCTTAAAGAAAGGGGGCGCCTTTACGATAAACGATACAATGCCGCCGCGCCTTTACGGTGATATGGAAGCGTTTGTGCAGAAGCTGCGTGCAATGGGTTATCGGGAAGTGCGGCTTGTTGATTCCTCCACAGAAATTTTTGGCTCCCGTTTCCGCGCTGGAGCGCTATTGCTCGGAAATTCTAAAATGTTATCCGGAATCAAATAAACCGGCTGTATCATAAATAAATCTATAAGCGGCAAAAAGCCCGCAGGATAAGGGAAATCCCCATCCTGCGGGCTTTTTATCGTAAGACGTTTATCCCAGCTGCCATTTTGCGCTTTGGCGCTGCAGCTCTACCATCCGGCGAAACAGTCCGCCTTTTTCCATCAGTTCCTGCGGTGCTCCTTCTTCTGCCACTTTCCCGTCAGATAGGACAACAATTTTGTCGGCAGCTTCCACAGTACGCATCCGGTGTGCGATCACGAGTACCGTTTTCCCCTGAAGCAATCGGGAGAGCGCGCCCTGCACCTTGGTCTCGTTTTCTACATCCAGGCTGGCCGTTGCCTCGTCCAGCAGCACGATCGGTGCGTCTTTCAAAAGGGCGCGGGCGATAGAGATCCGCTGACGTTCTCCGCCGGAAAGCTTGGCCCCGTTTTCACCGATAGGCGTATCATACCCCTGCGGAAGCCTCCGGGCAAATTCATCGCAGTTTGCAGCCTTAGCCGCGGCGAGCACCTCTTCATCGGTCGCGCCGTGTTTTCCGAGGCGGATATTTTCCATGATCGTATCATCAAACAGCACAACGTCCTGAAATACCATGGAGTAATCCGTCAGCAATACTTCGGGATCGACAGTGGATATATCAACGCCTCCCACTTTTACCGCGCCCCCTGTTACATCCCACAACCTTGCGGCAAGCCTTGCGCAGGTGCTCTTGCCGGAACCGGAAGGACCGACCAGGGCGGTCACCTCCCCTTCTTTTGCCGTAAAGCTTACATCACGGAGGACTTTCTTCTTATCATACGCAAAATCTACGTGTTCAAATACGATATCATGGCCTTTAGGCGCGAAAACCTCCGCCCCCTCCGCAACAGGCGTTTCATAGATCTCCGTCATGCGGTCGGCGGACACCTGCGAAACGAACATCTCTGCAATTAGCGCCAGGCTCTGGTCAAACGGCGCATAGATTCTTGTAATAACAAGAAGGAACATGAACAGCAGCATGAATTCTATCCTACCGGAAAGGATCAACCCGGCTCCCGTAAGGATCGTCGTTGCGACCCCCAGGCGCATAATCACACTTGCGGCATTTACAAAAACACCTGTGCCAAGCTCGCCTTTTATCATAATCCTTTCATGTGCGTCAATCTTTTTGTTCAGTTCATCAAGGTAGCGTTCCTCCTGATTGGTTGCGCGGATTTCCCGGACGTTTTCGAGTGTTTCCTGTATACCGTCCGACACGCGGACAGCGGCTTTTTTTGTCCGTTCAGCGCTGTTGGCTGTAAACTTGCGGGTGCCAAACAGCAATCCGAAAGCGACCGGTACCCCCCACAGGCATGCGATAGCAAGACGCCAATCGTAAACAATCAAAACTATGGCAATCAGCGCCGTGGAAATATAGGAACCGTACAGATACCCCAGTACATGCGACCAAACGTGCTCCATACGGTTGACGTCCCCCATAATGGTTTCTGTAAGATCCGCCAGATCGCGTTTGCCGAAATAGCCGAGCGGAAGCTTGCGCAGCCGTTCCGCAAGACTCAGCCGCGTCGTCTTTACTTCATTGTATACAAGCCCGTATGTCGCTTTGTATTGCTGCAAGTGCGTAAGGAACGAGAGCAGTACAAACAGTATGACCAGTATGACCGGGAGCGCCGCGCCGGGCAGCGGTGCGCCGTTTGTGAGCGTATCCATAAATCCTGCCGTCATAAAATACAGGATCCCGATGCCGGCCATCACGATAAGGTTTACAATAACAGTCCAAAAGGCGCCTTTTTTCGTATTCCGTACCCCTTGGTCGGTCAGTGCATATTTTCGCTGAAAATTTCTCCCAAACATTTATTCCGCCTCCTTTTTACCGCTGATCTTCCATTCCACCGAGCGGTTGTAGTCCGCCCACATTTGCGCATACAGTCCGCCGGCGCCGACAAGCGCCTCATGTGTCCCCTGCTCGGCAATTTGTCCGTCGTCCAAAACGATGATCTTATCCGCGCCCACAACGGTCGAAAGACGATGGGCGATCATAATAACGGTGCGCCCCTTTGTCAGCGCGGCAAACGCCTTTTGTATCAGCACCTCATTTTCGGGGTCAGCAAACGCCGTAGCCTCGTCCAACACAACGATCGGGGCGTCTTTTAAAATCGCGCGTGCCAGGGCGATACGCTGCTGCTCCCCGCCGGAAAGATAGGTCCCTTCCGTACCGATCTGCGTATCGACGCCGTCGGGCAGTTTTTCAATGATATCACCGCACTGCGCAGCCGTCAGCGCAGAGAGGACCTGCTCCCTTGAAGCATTGGGGCGGGCTGCGCGCACATTTTCCAAAATCGATGTTTTAAACAGATGGTCGTTCTGAAACACAAACGCGACCTGATCCATCAGCACATGCGGGTCCATTTGCGTCACATCTGCACCTCCAACCGTAACCGTCCCGGAAGTTGCGTCACGGAACCGCGGTATCAGGCTTGCAGCCGTTGTCTTTCCGCCGCCGGAAGGGCCTACCAACGCGACAGTCTGGCCTGCTTCCGCCGTGAAAGAAACATGTGAAAGAGCGGGAGATTGCGCGCCGTCGTATGTAAAGCTTACATCTTTAAATTCCACTTTGTTGCCATGCGGCGTCTGCGGATGCGCGGATATTTTCAGGGCCGGTGCAGCCATGACCTTTCCGATACGTCCCAAGGCGGTCTGCGCCAGCATGATTCCCGAAGAGGCAAACATGATCTTGGCAAGCGCCGTGGAAATAATTGCGGAAAATACAGCATAAAACACAAAATCGGTGATAAAACCGGCGAACTCCCCTGCGGCAAGCGCTGAAGGCGCAAGGAACAGCGCTGCAGGCACAAGGAACACAAACGCGCCTTCGGTAAATGTCAGATTGACCGACTGCGGTACACGGCACACATCCGCCTGGTAATGCTCGGCTTTATCGCTATAATCCTCAATCGCCTGCTTGAACGCTTTGAAAGAATACACCGTCTGCTGAAATATTTTTACTACCGGTATCCCGCGGACATATTCCGTACCCGCCTTGGTCATACGGTCCTGCGCTGCCTGGTATTCTGCCATAATTTTAGCGTTTTTCCCGCCCATCATAACAAACATGGAAATAACAGAAATGACCGCCGCCAGAAGGCACGCGGCTCCCATACGCCAGTCGAATACGAACATCATCACAATCATAGCTGCAAACAGCACGATGGTGCCGACAATATCCGCCAGATTATGCGCCAGCAGCGTTTCCGTATCTGCCGCCGCCGCATCCAGGCGACCGCGTATCAGGCCGGAGGCGTTGGAATCAAAATATCCCAGCGGAGCCTTCATAACGCGTGCCACGCCCTGCTTGCGGATATTTGACGCTGTGCGGAAGGCAGCCAGGTGCGTACACATAAGGCCGGAAAAATACAACACGATACCGCCCATTGCAAACGCAAATGCCATCCAGCCGTAGCTCATGACAGACTGTGCACGAGTCCATTCCGGCGCGACAGCAATCAGATCACGCGCAGCCAGCCAGATACAGATGTACGGCGCCATACTCAAAAGCATAGATATGGCAGATAGTATAAGCCCCAAAAAGGTCAGCTTCCTGCGGCTGCCAGCGTACTGCAGCAAGGCAGCTACATCATTCTTTTTTTCTTTTTTCATAGGACGACCTCCTTAAAAATATGATATTTTAAGTTAGTTAAAGCTAACTACTGAGCAAAAAAGAAGGGGATTTCTCCCACTCCGTTTTTCATTTTGAAAGGCAGAAACCATGCGTCATGTAGTTTGTTACGGCGACATCAGTTTCATCCAACCGGCAGTATAGAACGCACGCAGCTGTTCAACATCGCGCATCGCCTGTTCATGCGGCATATCGTGGATCACGATTTCAAAGATACCGCCAAACATGGCGCTGGCTATGATGTGGCATAAGGATTGATCCAGCACGGGGATATCGTGTCCCAAGCGGCGGAGTACATCCATATACCTGAGTGTATGCTCTACCTCCACTTCAACCATGCCGTGTACAAAATGCTCATAACTGGTGCCTTCCGCCTTGCACAGCAACAGCTTGACGGGATCCCTGTGTTCACAAATATAGTCTACCATCCAGCGCACACAGCTGCCCGAAGCTTCCCCCATATGTTCCGGCTGGTCTTTTTCGGGCAGTTCGGCAAACGAAAGCTGCGCTTCCATGAATCTTCCCATAAGCGCTGCGGCGTGCGGTTCTACGATAGACGCAAACAGCGCCTCTTTGCTCGAAAAATATCCATAAAACGCACCGGTCGTAACCCCCGCATCCTTTACGATCTGCCGGAGCGATGCCCCCAGGAAGCCATTGTCCAAAAATTCCTTTAATGCGGCTTTTTGTATTTTATTTAATGTATCCGGTGTGTTTTCCTGCATGGCAACCTCCACATAACAGTGATATATAACATTGTTATTATATATTGGAATTATCATTTTGTCAAGAGGCCTACTCTATTTTCTATATTTTGCGCAAAT
>DVND01000148.1 GCA_018714645.1 Candidatus Avimonoglobus intestinipullorum | reverse complement strand
ATCAGAACCAAAACCAAAACAACAACCAGAACCAGAAAGACAACAACAGATAAAACATACTTGAAAAAAATAAAACCGCCGACGGCGGTTTTATTTTTCTAATTGCCCAAGGCTTGCGGCTTTCAGATAAGCATGGATAAACCCATCCAGATCGCCGTCCATCACCGCGCCGATATTGCCCATTTCAAAGCCGGTGCGGTGATCCTTGACCAGGTTATAGGGATGGAATACATAGGAGCGGATTTGGCTGCCCCATGCGATTTCCTTTTGCACGCCCTTGATATCCTCTATTTTTTCCTTCTGCTGCTGTTCCGCGATTTCCGCCAGCTTCGATTTCAGCATCCGCATCGCGTATTCGCGGTTCTGGTGCTGGGAGCGCTGCGTCTGGCAGGAGACGACAACGCCTGTGGGGATATGGGTGATGCGGATGGCGGAATCGGTTTTATTGATATGCTGGCCGCCTGCGCCGCTGGCCCGGTACGTGTCCACTTTTAAATCCTCCGGGCGGATGTTGATTTCCACATCGTCGTCAATTTCCGGCATGACTTCGATGGAAGCGAAGGAGGTATGCCGCCGGCCGGACGCGTCAAAGGGGGAAATGCGGACCAGGCGGTGGACGCCCTTTTCCGATTTCAGGTACCCGTATGCATTTAAGCCGCTGACCATGATAGTCGCACTTTTGACGCCCGCGTCGTCGCCGGGAAGCAAATCCAGCGTGGAGCATTCATACCCGTTTTTCTGCGCGTACATCTGGTACATGCGCAGCAGCATCTCGCACCAGTCCTGCGCCTCTGTGCCGCCCGCGCCCGCATGGAACGTCATGATGGCGTTGTTTTTATCATAGTGGCCGGAAAGCAACGTCTCCAGCGTCATTTTTTCCAAATCCGCCGTCACCGTTTCCACGGCTTTTTTGATTTCGGGAAGCATGGATTCATCGTTTTCTTCATTTGCCAGGTCAATCAGAACCAGCGTATCCTCCCAGGAGGTTTTCAATTTATTGTATTTTTCAACTTTGTCCTTGAGCTGCTTGGTTTTTTGCAGGATTTTCTGGGAGGTCTCCATATCGTCCCAGAAGCCCTCCTGCATGCTCTGCTGCTCCAGCCGCTCTATTTCCGCCTGCGTACCGGCAATGTCAAAGTGAATCCCTCAGTTCCATAATGTTTTTTTCCAGCCCCTGAAGCTGGAGCCGGTATTGCTCATATTCTAACATTTTTTCACATCCTTTAATAGGTTATTGTTATTTTCTGGGTCAGACCATCCCAGCTTACTTCCGTTCCCAGGTTTTCCATAATAAACCGGAGGGGTAACATGGTGCGGTCGTTTTCGATCCAGGGCGCCGCATCCAGCGGGCGCGCTTCTCCGTTGACGGTCGCCGTATCGCTGCCGATTTGCAGTGAAACCGTTGTCCCGTTCCATGTAAACAGGGCGGTCTGCGTGTCCGCCTGCCAATCCGCCGTGCCCCCCAGATGCTCCACAATGGCGCGCATGGGGACGAATGTACGGTCTTCCAGCAGCACCGGGGCTGCATCCAAATCCACATAAGCCCCGGTATACATCGCATAGGTGCCGATTTGCAGGACCATGTAATTCCCGGCGTCCGGGACGTTGGAATCCAAAGACATCGGATTCACAAACGGCATTTGGACGCCGTCCTTTTCCATGTATGCCTCGCCCCCGACCGGGATTTCAATGCGGTCGTATTCCGGCGGGATCACAAACTGGCCCCTTGCATTAATGCAGCCGTATTTTCCATTTTGCTGCACCACCGCCACGCCGTTCCGAAACCAGAATGCCGCATCAAACTGAGGTGGGATCACCTCTGTGCCGTTTACGTCGATATATCCATATAAGCCGTCCCGCTTTACAGGGCGGGGGGTATCCTGCGTATACAGGCTCCCGATTTCGTCATAGACCGGAGGGACAAGCTGCGAGAAATCCGCCCGCAGCAAGCCGTACTTCCCATCAAGCTTTATCAGGTATCCGTCGCCATCCGGCTGGATTTCATCATAGATGAAGGGCACCCGTTCCTCCGTCAGAGCCAGGATCCCATACCGGCCGTCCTTCGCCGCTACGAGTACATCTGTCGCATTGGGAGAAAGCTGCAGATCGTCATAAACACAGGGCAAGACCTCGCTGCCGTCTAAATTGTACAGGCCGTATTTCCCATCCTTCTTTACACGGAACCAAAGAATCTCCGATTCCATTTTTTCCGTATAGATTTCATCATACTCCAAGGGGAGGATGGGCGTCCCGTCATATTGAAATACGCCCTTTTTCCCTTGCTGGGACAACAGGAAATACTGTTCATCCTGTTCGATATAATCATATGGCCCGCCCAGCACCTCTTCAAACTGCGTGTTGATCAGGGAAAAGGAAGTGCTGTAGAATACCAGGGCATAGCCGTCATGAAAATCACCCAATTGATCCGCGCCGTCTATCCAATGCACGATGGGGGAGCCATCCTGGTTCGCCGCCAGCAACGGATATTCCATGTATCCCCACCGGCCGTCTTTCTTTACTGCTGCGAAACCGCTGCCGTCCGGCTGGAATTCCCTGGCTTCGTCATATTCCGGCGGGACCAGGATATCCCCCTGGCTGTCTGCATATCCGTATTTGCCTTCTTCCTGCACGATCTGCAAGCCGTCATATAACGTGCTTGCGGCCTGTTCCGCCATCCCGGCAGGCTGCACCGCAAAAAGCGCTGCCGCCATCAACAGCCCGAGCAGTTTTCGTTTCATTGCTATTTACCCCCTTCCATATATCGCATCAACCGCTTTATATTTATTTGCCGCAGCAATGCTTGTATTTTTTACCGCTGCCGCAGGGGCAGGGATCATTCCGCCCCGGCGTTTTTTTCGATTTTGCGGGCTGTTTCCCCAGAGACCCGTCGCCGCCGGTATCCATGGGCTTTGCCACCTGTTCCCGCTTGATTTCGATCCGCGGGCGGGCGAACAGGACATAACGCACCGTATCGCGCTTGATGGCGTCCAGCATGCCGGCATACAGCTCGCTGCCAACCATTTTGTATTCCACAACCGGGTCATGCTGCCCGTATGCGCGCAGGCCGATTTCCCGCTTGACGTGTTCCATTTCGTCCAGGTGGTCCATCCACAGCGTATCCACAACGCGCAGCATCACGACACGCTCCAACTCGCGCATGCTTGCGCCGAAGGTTTCCTCCTGCTCCGCGTATCGCTTTTTGCCGATTTCCATCAGGCGGTTTTTGATTTCATCCTTATCGATGGTATCCAGCTCGTCATCCTTGACCTCAAATTCGCCGCGGGCGTCTAATGTGTTGTTTGCAAATTCCGTCAGCGCCTTGAGGTTCCATTCCTCCGGGATATCCGTAATACCGATATAGTCCGCGATGGCGCTGTCAATCACAGCTTCCATCATCCCCTTGATGGTAGCGCTGAGATCCGTGCCGTCTAATACATCCTGGCGCTGCTTATAGATGATTTTCCGCTGCTCGTTCATGACTTCGTCATATTGGAGCACATGCTTACGCGCGTCAAAATTCCTGCTTTCCAGATTTTTCTGGGCGTTTTCGATGGCTTTGGTCAGCATTTTTGCCTCGATTGGTTCATCCTCCGGGAGCCCCAGGGATTCCACCATTTTCTTGACCCGGTCGGAGCCGAAAATACGCATCAGGTCGTCTTCCAGCGAGAGGAAGAACCGGGATGCGCCCGGGTCGCCCTGCCGCCCGGAACGGCCGCGGAGCTGGTTATCAATACGGCGGGATTCGTGCCGTTCGGTGCCGATAATGAACAGGCCGCCCGCCTTGATGACTTCTTCCTGTTCCGGTTTGAGTTCTTCTTTAAATTTATTGTACAGATCTTGATACTGTTTTCGTGCGGCGATGATTTCCTCATCGTCCGTATCCGCATAACCGGTCGCTTCCGCAATCAGCTCGTCCGACATGCCCTGCTTGGCAAGCTCATGCTTCGCCATGTATTCCGCGTTGCCGCCCAGGATGATGTCCGTCCCGCGGCCCGCCATGTTGGTGGCGATGGTAACCGCGCCTTTTTTGCCCGCCTGCGCGACGATTTCCGCTTCCTTCGCATGGAATTTTGCATTCAGGACTTCATGCTTGATGCCCTGCCGTTTCAACAGGCCGGACAGCAGCTCGGATTTATCGATATTGACCGTACCTACCAGCACAGGCTGGCCCTTTGCGTTACATGCCTTGATTTGTTCGATTACCGCCTTGAATTTCCCGGCCTCCGTTTTGTAGACAGAGTCATGCTCGTCAATCCTGATAATGGGCTTATTGGTCGGAACGGCGACCACGTCCAAACGGTAAATCTGCTGGAATTCCTCCTCTTCTGTAAGTGCCGTACCCGTCATACCGGACAGTTTTTTATACAGGCGGAAGAAATTCTGGAAGGTGATTGTCGCCAGCGTGCGGCTCTCGTTTTCCACTTTCACGCCCTCTTTTGCTTCAATTGCCTGGTGCAAGCCGTCCGAATACCGGCGGCCCGGCATGATACGGCCCGTAAATTCATCGACAATCATCACCTGGCCGTCGGTCACCACATACTGCTTGTCACGGTGCATGACGCCGTTGGCCTGCAGCGCCTGGTTAATATGGTGCTGTATTTTCATATTTGCGGGGTCGGAAAGGTTTTCGATGCCAAAGGCCTGCTCCGCTTTGGCGATACCGGAATCGGTCAGAACGGCGGTTTTCGCCTTTTCATCGACGATATAATCCGCGTCCACATCCTCGTCCAGCTGTTTGTCGTCATGCTCTGTGACTACCAGCTTTTTCAGGCGCTTCACAAAAGCGTCCGCCGCGCGGTACAGATCGTTCGCCCCTTCGCCCATGCCGGAGATGATCAGCGGCGTGCGCGCTTCGTCAATCAAAATGGAGTCCACCTCGTCGACGATGGCGTAATTGTGCCCGCGCTGCACCATCTGTTCCTTATAAATGACCATATTGTCCCGCAGATAGTCAAAACCCAGCTCATTATTTGTCCCGTAGGTGACGTCAGCGGCATAGGCTTCGCGCCGCTGGTCATTGTCCAAATCGTGGATGATCAACCCCACGGTCAGGCCCAGGAAGCGGTAGACCTTGCCCATCCATTCGCTGTCGCGCTTTGCGAGGTAATCGTTTACGGTAACGATATGTACCCCTTTCCCTGTCAGCGCGTTCAGGTATGCCGGCAGCGTTGACACCAGTGTTTTCCCTTCGCCTGTTTTCATTTCGGCGATCCGTCCCTGATGCAGGATGACGCCGCCGATGACCTGCACCGGGAAGTGTTTCATGCCCAGTACGCGCCAGCTCGCCTCACGCATGACGGCAAACGCCTCCGGGAGCAAATCATCCAGGGTTTCACCGCCCGCTAACCGTTCCTTAAATTCGGCGGTTTTTGCTTTCAGCTCTGCGTCCGACAGCTTCTGCATGTCCTCATCCAGCGCAAGGACCCTGTCCGCAATCGGACGGACGCGCTTTAATTCGCGGTCGGAATACGACCCGAACAGTTTATCAAGAATTCCCATATACTCACTCCTACGTATCTTTAAATACAATGTTGCGGAAGTTTCCGCAGCATATCATTTTCTATTATAACACAACAGGTAAAAAATTACTACTGTTTTTTTATGTTTTTTTCTAAAACGTTGCGAATAAAAATCTTGAAGTTGTAACAAATTTGGTATATAATTAATACAATACGGATTAGGAGTGTGATTGTTATGGCAAGATTTACATACAGGCCTCAGGGGGTCTGTTCCAGCGCCATCGATTTTGAAGTGGAAGACGGGATTGTGAAAAATGTGCAGTTCACAAGGGGCTGCAATGGGAACACCCAGGGCATTTCCAAGCTGGTGGAGGGCATGGAGGTGCGGGAGGTTATCAAAAGGTTAAAAGGGACGGACTGCAGCGGCCGCGGCACTTCCTGTCCCGATCAATTGGCCCGCGCTTTGGAAAAAAGCCTGGAGCAGGAACGTTAATTTTGTTTTTTTGGAATATATTGCAATTTTACCTCATATACTGATTATAGACGAATCTTTATGTGAGGTATTTTTTTATGCGGAAGATGACGGTGATTATCAGTATTTTTATTCTGCTTGCCTTTGCGGCGGGGAGCAGGACAGGCAGTGTGCAGACTGCGCGGATCAGCAACCCAAACGTGGAGTTGTATTTTGTGGACAGCCAGATGCTCCGGCTGATGAAAACGGAATACAATGTGGGGCGGGTTTCGCGGCAGAAAGCGGCGGAGAAAGTGCTGGAGGAATTGATCAAAGGGCGCGACGAAAATGAAAAGATCCTGCGGCTGATCCCCAATGTAAAAAAATGCATGACAGTCAAAGTAGAGCACAATATCGCCTATGTGGATTTGAAAAAATCCTTTGTGGAGCAGTATACCTCTGATGAACGCCAGCATGAGATTCTGCTGGTGTATTCCATCGTCAATTCATTGACGTCGGTGGAGGGGATCAGCAATGTGCGGTTTACCATTGAGGGCAAAGAGGAAAGTAAGCTCAAGGGCTTTATCGACATGCGGGAGACATTTATCCCCGATTACCTTATTTAATATTTAATGCTTGCAGATTTTTGGGTTTTCTGATAAAATGAGGAAAAAACAAAAGGGAGTGGTTGCATGGAGATACGGGAGTATGGGAAGATGCCTGACGGGACGCCGGTCTATCAATATAC
>DVND01000147.1 GCA_018714645.1 Candidatus Avimonoglobus intestinipullorum | reverse complement strand
ATAAGTTGGGATCACAGGTACCTGCCCGCGGATGGCAAGCATTACCACGCCCGGCTTTGCAGACTCGAACTGCCCCGTTTTCACGCGCTTCCCTTCGGGGAACATCGCGACAATATGCTCCGCCTTGAGCTTCGCCAGTGCCGCTTTGATGGCGCCGATATCCCCTTTTCCCCGATGGACGGGGAAAGCGCCCAGATGGTGCAGCACCGCGCTGATCAGTTTATTTTCAAACATTTCCGATTTCGCCATAAAGCGCAGCTTCCGCGGCGAACTGATGCCCGACACCACCACGTCCCAGTTACTGCGGTGATTCATGGCCAAAATGCCGCCGCCGGCCGCAGGGACGTTTTCCCTGCCGACGACCTCAATCCGGAACACCAAATGCATCAAGCCCTTCAGGATCACTTTGATGATCTTATATAACATCCCTTTCCGCCCCCACTTATAATTTCGATATCATGCCGGCAATTTTTCGGACAACTTCTTCAAAGGTCATATCGGAGCTGTCAATCAAAACCGCATCCTCCGCCATGCACAACGGCGCGCATTCCCGTTTGGAGTCGTTTTCATCCCGGTAAGCCATATCCTGCTTCACGGCTTCATAAGCACGCCCCATCCCTTTTTCCTGCAATTCCCGGTACCGCCGCTTCGCCCGCACGTCCAGGGAAGCCGTCAAAAAAATTTTCAAATCCGCATCCGGCAGCACATTGGTGCCGATGTCCCGTCCATCCATGACCACTGAATTATTCCGCGCCAATTCCCGCTGTAATTCCACCAGCTTTGCCCGCACCTCCGGGATCACCGCGATATTGGAAGAACCGATGCTGGCGTCCGCCTCACGGATACGTTCCGAAACGTCCCTCCCATTTAAAAAGATGTGCTGTGAACCCTCCACATGCCGGATATCAATATGTATGCCGTCCAGATGCGGCAGCAGCGCGTCCCGCTCGATGGGTATCCCGTTTTCAATGGCATACAGCGCCGCAGCGCGGTACATGGCCCCCGTATCAATATAGATCAAGCCCAGCTGCTTGGCACATTCCTTCGCCACCGAGCTCTTTCCCGCTCCTGACGGCCCGTCCAGCGCAATGTTTACCTGTCTCATCGCTTCTCCTCCACCAGTTATTTTGCCAAATCCGGCCGCAGCTTCACAGCGTCCCGTAAATAGATATGCCGGATATCGCCCAGTTTTTTATCCGTGTTAAATTCCAACAGGATGCGTACGCACCGCTCCAACGCCCCCGCCACAGGGATCTCGCTCATACACATCAGCGGCACGTCGGTAATGCCCATCTGCCGCGCCGCAGCCGCTGGAAATACCGCGTCCAAATCCGGCGTCAGCGTGAAAATAATGCTGACCAGATCCTCTTTATCAATTTGATTTTCACAGATGATCCGCTCCAGCAATTCCCCTGCCGCCGCAAGGATTTCCTCTTTGTCATTGTGCGCAACCGTTATCGCGCCCCGTACTGCTCTCGCCATACCATATCCCTCCATCATACCGCCCGGTGCCCCAGGCCGATTACCACATCGTTCAAATTCAGCAGGCCCACTGCAAAAAACACGCAGACCGAAATATGGGCTCCATGCCGCGCAATCCCGATTTTGCCGCCCAGGTTCAAGCCCATGGCCTTGTTCATAATCTGAATAATCGCCTCATGGGCCGCACCAGCCACGGCGCCCTCCTCCGCATGGGATTCCCCGATAACGCCTTCCCGCTTCGCCGCCACCACAGCCCGTTCCAGTATTTTCGGGACGGCGTTTGAAAATTCTCCGCCATAATCGATGGCGACGGTTTGAATGTCCGCCTCCTGAAACTGCCCCCGGAGCCGCCGCTCCTCCTGCCGGTCCTCCGACATGGCAATTTTTACAGCCGCCGCAGCGACTTCCTTGCTTCCGATTTGTTCCATAAATTCCTCACATCCTAAACGCTGTCTCCCGCCAGATACCCGGTGGAAAACGCAATCTGCAAATTGTAGCCGCCCGTATAGGCGTCCACATCGATGACCTCCCCCGCAAAATACAACCCTTTCACCAGCTTGGATTCCATGGTGGACGGATTGATCTCGCTGGTTTTGACCCCGCCGGAGGTGATAATCGCCTCTTCAATGGGGCGGAATCCCGCAGCCGTCAGCGGGAACGCTTTCAGCAGCCTGCACAATTGCTCCCGCTGCACCTTCGTAACCGCGTTGACCTCCATATGCGGATCAAACTGCAACAATTTTATTATAACAGGAATCAGCGCTTTCGGCAAGAGCAAATCCAATGCATTTACCAAATGTTTCTTGTGCTGTGCCTCAAAATCCCTTAAAATGCGCTTGTCAAGCTGTTCATGGGACAGGGCGGGCTTTAAGTCGATCAACATTTTATAAGCCTGCGGCCTACGCATATGCGCCGATGCCGGCAGCACCACCGGCCCGCTGATTCCAAAATGTGTGAACAGCAACTCCCCAAAATCGGAATAAACCTTTTTCCCTTTCTCGTCCAAAACCAAAAATCCGATATTGCGCAAGGACAGCCCCATCAGCTCCGTCACCCACCGTTCCCTGGTAACAATGGGAATCAGCGATGGTTTTGGCGGGATAACGGTATGCCCTGCATTTTCAGCAAACCGGTACCCATCGCCCGTGGAACCCGTCAGGGGATAGGATTTCCCACCCGTTGCAACAATTGCGCTGCCGCAGGCAATTACGCCGTTTTTTGTGCGCACGCCCGTGACTGCCCCATCTTGTATCCGCAAGCCTACAGCTGCTGTTTTCACCCAATCCGTATTTTTATGGAGCGCATATTTTTTCAGCGCCTCCGCCACATCCTTCGCGGAATCCGATACCGGGAACACCCGGCCGCCGCGTTCTACCTTGGTAGCGACGCCCAGATCATGCAACAGCCGGATGATATCCTGATTTGTAAACGTATAAAATGCACTGTAAAGAAATTTCCCATTTGTCGGCACATTGCGGATAAATTCCTCCATATCCGCATCATTTGTAATATTGCACCGGCCTTTGCCCGTGATGCGCACCTTTTTTGCCAGAAGCGCGTTTTTTTCAAGCAAAATGACGTTCTTTCCCCGTTCCGCCGCCCGGCCGGCCGCCATCAATCCCGCCGCGCCGCCGCCGATAACCACTGTCCTGTTACTCATTCTTTATCATAGACCCCGTATTCATCCCATATCGTTTCCAATTTTTCAAAAATATCGCGCACCTCGTCCCGTTTTTTCATGCCCAGCGCGACAATCAGCGCATTCACCACGCTGAATGGCGCCACCAGCGAATCCACGAAAGAGTCCATGTCGCTGCGCGCAATCAGGCAGTAGTGGGACTGCTTCACAATCGGGGAATTGACGCTGTCAGTGATGCCGATCACCGTCGCCCCCTGATGCTTTGCGTATTCCAGCGCTTTTAGGGTATTGCGCGAATACCGCGGGAAGCTCATCCCCAGCACCGCATCGCCGCTGCCGGCGCGCAAAATCTGTTCAAAAATATCATCTGCGCCTGTTGTATTAATTAACCGCACATTTTCAAACAGGCGGTTGAAATAAAAGCCCGTAAACGAAGCCAGCGCCGCCGCGCTCCGCACGCCGGTGATATAGATATTTTCCGCATGCAGCAGCGCTTCCACCGCCCCGTCAAACTGTGCCTGATCGATTTCCGCCAGCGTCTTTTCAATCTTATCAATATCCGACTTCAGCACATTCGATAAAATATCGTTGCTGTCGATCCTCCGGGAGGCAATGTCCATCCGTTGGATGGAATTGAGCTGCGTGCGTGCCACCTCCTGCAGCCGGCGCTGCAGCCGCTGGTACCCGTCAAAGCCCAGCTCCGCCGCAAAGCGCACCACCGTCGATTCACTGACGCCCACGGCGTTGCTCAGCGCCGCCGCCGTCATATACGCCGCCCGGTCATAATTGCGCAGAATATAGTCGGCCACCATCCGCTGCCGCTTACTAAACCCCTCCCGGTTATTTTTAATAAAAGAGAGAATATCCGTTTCACTACCCATAATTCCAATCCTTCCATGTATTACAGAACTCAATCAAACATCGTTTTCCAATTTTCCGAATGATATGCATCAAAGCACATTTGTATCTGCTCTGTATTGTTTTTTTCCGCAGCCAGCTCCGGCAGCTCCTCCATACCAAAATATCCGCTGTCCACTGTCTCATTGTTTGCTGCAAACGTGCCTCCGACTGCGGTACATAAAACAAAAATTTTACAAACCTTATATGCGTAAACCGGCTGATTGTGCTTTTCCCGGTCCTGCACCGCAATCACCATTTCCGTTTTCACATCCAGTCCCGCTTCTTCTTTGACTTCTTTAATAATATTTTCCTTCACAGACAAATCCACATCGACCCAACCGCCCGGTAAAGCCCACGTCCCATTCCGTTCTTTTACCAGCAGGATTTTCCCATTTTGAAAAACCGCAGCGCGGCTGTCCAGCTTTGGCGTTTGATAGCCAGTTTCATTGCAAAATAGTTCTTTTACCCGCTCCAAAGGCAAATCCGTTTGGCAGCAGAGCATTTCCGCAGCAATGTCACGCACCCGCTGATACCGTTCTTTATCAAACACATCTGTACCATAATATAATCCTGCCTGAGCGATACTCTGTAATTCCACCGCCCATTGCAGCCATTTCTCTGCCACATCCATCATCCTTCGTCCCCATTCTTTTATTTTTTATCTGTCTGCGAAAAATACCAGCTGTCCACACTTCTGTATACATTGACTGCTGTGGGCATTTTGTTGCCCGAGATACGCTGTTCGTACAATACGCTTTCCGTCCTGAAA
>DVND01000146.1 GCA_018714645.1 Candidatus Avimonoglobus intestinipullorum | reverse complement strand
GAAAGCCAAGGATGCTAAAATCTCTGAATTGGAGGAGCAGTATGCGGAGGAAAAAATCGAGGCGCTGAAACAGCAATATGCCCAGGCCGAGCAAAAGCTGCTGGAAAAGGCGGCGGAAAATAAGGACGCATGGATAGAACACATTTACAATGCGGTAATTAGCGGCTGCTGAAGGGGTGAGGGCATGAAAAGCGGGTATGTTGCGATTTCCACTAAAATCAGGGCGATGTACGCCGGGCACCTGGAAATTGCGGATTATGAACAGCTTTTGAAAAAAAACAGCGTGGGAGAGATTTGCGCTTATTTGAAGCAGAGTGCTGAATTCAAGGAAGCGCTGCAAAATGTAAATGAATTGAACGTGCATCGGGGCGATTTGGAAACCAGCTTAGAGCAGATTTTTAAAAATCATTACAGCGGGTT
The DNA here is from genome assembly GCA_018714645.1 of Candidatus Avimonoglobus intestinipullorum. Classification (GTDB taxonomy): domain Bacteria; phylum Bacillota; class Clostridia; order UBA1381; family UBA1381; genus Avimonoglobus; species Avimonoglobus intestinipullorum. The sequence continues at coordinate 4,997 of DVND01000146.1, read as the reverse complement.
GTACAATTTTGCGGATTTGCAGAAGAAACGCATGCTGCGGTTTATCTTCATGAAGGAGGAGCTGGATTTCCTAAAGCGCGCGGTGATGTATGCGATGAGCGAAGAATCAGAAACGAATTTGCGGATTCCCTATCCGGGGGATGCGTTTTTCCAGCAGCATACGCGCATCGACCTGGAAGCGGTCAAGCGTGCCGGGAGCTTATCCGACATTGTGGAAGGGTGCAGGGACACCCCTTATTATGACATTTTAAACCGCGTGTCCATGAATGCATCCGATCCGGCGACGGTTCTCATGCTTCTTGACCGGTATTATTTTGAGCGGCTCTGGCGGGCGAAGAACCGGTATGTGGAAAAAGCGGGGCGGGAGGCGTTTACGCGGTATATCGGTTCCGATATCGACGCGCTGAATGTGCTGTGGATTTACCGCTGCAAAAAATATTTTAAAACATCCAATGAATTTATATACACCTACATCATCCCGATTTATTATCATTTGTCCGAAGCGGATATTGCGGGAATGGTGGATGCACAGGATTTAGGCGCATGTGAACAGGCCATACGGAATACAACGTACGCCTATTTGCTGGACCGGACGAACGGTACGGCGTTTATGGATGGGAATTATGCCCGGAAACGGTACCAGGCCGCAAAAAAGGCATATCAGCTGCACCCGTTGTCCATGACGGAAATTTTTGCTTTTTTCGATCTGAAGGCGATAGAGCTTGCAAATGTCAAGACGATTATTGAAGGGATTCGCTATCAGGTTGACCCGCAGACAATACGGGAAAACATCTATATAGGATAAGCGGTTTTAAAGGAGATGAGGTATTGGCTGTTGTAAAGATGGAGGTTGTCACGATAGCCGGAAAATGCGATAAATTCGAACAGGTGGTAAAAGAACATATTTTAAACCATGAAATACACCTGGAAGACGTGACGCAGGTCCTGCGTGACGAAAAAAAGCTGGTTCCGTATATCGAGGATAACCTGTACGAATCAATTGCGCGGGATGCACGGGCGCTTTTGGAGCAGGCGGGGCTTGCGCCGGCGCAAACGCTGCACGGGGAACGGACGATGGACAAGGAAACGATGAAGGCGTTTATCGACCGGCTGCACCAGCAGTTAGAGGCAATCAATGCGCAAGGGAAAAAAATCAATGCGGAGATGGAGGAAAACGAACGGATCATCCACCAGTTTGATGCGATGGCGGATCTGGACATCGACTTGACGCAGCTGTTTGGGTTCCGGTTTATCGATTTCCGCTTCGGGCGGATCCCGATAAGCAGTTACCGGACGCTGGAGACATTCCTGGGTGATTTGGAAGCGATTTTCCTGGAAGTGTCCCGCGATTATAATGATATCTGGGGCTTTTATTTCGTGCCTGACCAATATGCCCAGCGGGTGGATGCGATTTTTGATTCCCTGTACTTTGAGAATCTGCCCATTTCCCGGAAGGCGATTGGTACGCCGAAGCAGACGCAGGACAGCCTGCGCCGGGAAAACGAAAAACTGAAGGCGGAGCTGGAAGCGCAGCAGAAGGAATCGCAGGAAATAATCGGGGAAGCATTTGAACAGCTTTCCGATATCTACTGGATTGCAGAGGAAGAGCGGCGGATTTCCGAGGTGCGCCGGAAGGCGGCCCACAGCGATGAGTTTTTCTATATCATCGGCTGGATGCCCGCTAAAAAAGCGCGTGCGCTGGAGGAGGAGTTCAAATCCGACCAGTCGATCATCGTTTTCCGTGACGCCGCGGAGAACTTTGAAAAAGTGTCGAAGCCGCCGACAAAGCTGAAAAACCCAAAGCTGTTTAAGCCGTTTGAGATGTTTGTCACCATGTATGGGCTGCCGTCCTATGGCGAGATTGATCCCACGCCGATCCTGGCGGTGACCTATATCCTGTTGTTCGGGATCATGTTCGGCGACGTGGGACAGAGCGCGCTGTTTACAATTTTTGGGTATTTGATATACCGCAAAAAGAAAAGCGCCCTGGCGGCAATTGTCTCCATGGTGGGCGTGTCAGGGATTTTGTTTGGGTTTGTATACGGCAGTGTTTTCGGGGATGAAACCCTGCTGGCGCCCATAAGGCTGATTGAGCCCATGGAGAAAATCATGTTTATGCTGATTACCACAGTTTCGATGGGTGTATTGATCATCCTCTTCTGTATGAGCATGCGGATGGTCAATGCGGTCAAGAACAAGAATTGGGGCGAGCTATTGTTCAATCCCAACGGGATTTGCGGAATGGCATTTTATATCGCGCTGATCCTGCTGGTGCTGAACATGGTGTTGGATTTGGGCCTTCCGAATGTGCCGCTGGCAGTGATCCTGCTGGTGACATTTGTGGGCATGTATTTGCAGGAGCCGCTGTCCGACCTTGTGGCGGGCAAGAAGAACTGGTTACCCAAAGAAGGCATGTTTTATGTGGAAAGCTTTTTTGAAATGTTCGACGTGTTCCTGAGCTTTATTACAAATACAATTTCTTTCCTGCGTGTGGGCGCATTTGCGATTATCCACGTGGGGATGATGATGGTAGTCAATGTGCTGGCGGCAAAAAACGGCGCGGCGGTGGGATTGGTGATCCGGATATTCGGCAACATTTTGGTCATGGGGCTGGAAGGGCTGATCGTCGGGATCCAGGTACTGCGTTTGGAATACTATGAGATGTTCAGCCGGTATTTTAAAGGCGACGGTAAAGAGTTTAAATGTATTGAAATGGATGGAGGTATTTGATCATGTTGTTGGTGATTTTATTGATATTGATGGCTTTGAGCGTATTGGTGCCGTTTGTGTGGTATCATGCAAGCGGGAAAACCAAGGGGAAACAATGCTTGATTATGAATGCGGTGAGCTTTTTTGGGCTGTTTGCCATTGCATCCATCGGGCTGTTTGCGATGGCGCCGGCGGCGTTTGCGGCAGAGGCGGAAGCGGCCGAAACGGCGACGAGCGGCCTGGCCTATGTGGGCGCGGCGCTGGCGACAGGGCTTTCCGGCATCGGCGGCGGCATCGCGGTGGCGTCGTCCGCGTCGGCGGCTATTGGTGCCATGAGCGAAAACGAGAAAATTATGGGTAAAACATTGATTTTCGTGGCGCTGGCGGAAGGTATTGCGCTGTACGGCCTGATTATTTCCCTGTTGATTCTGTTTGGATAAAGGGCGGATGGTTGATGAAACTGTATTTGATAAGCGATAATATCGACACGCAGATCGGCATGCGGCTGGCGGGGATCGAGGGCTGTGTTGTGCATGAGGCGGAGGAGGTTGTCGCGGCGCTGAAAAAGGCCTGCTCCGACAGCGAAATCGGGATTGTCCTGTTGACGGAAAAGCTGGGGAAGCTGATCCCCGATGTGGTGCGGGATTTAAAGCTGAACACGCCCGTGCCGCTGATTGTGGAAATCCCCGACCGGCACGGCAGCCGCGATATTGTGGAAAGTATCAATAACCATGTCCGAGAGGCAATTGGACTAAAAATGTGAGGTGAGCAGGGTGGCAGGAATCGAAAAAAAAATGGCGGACTTTTCAAACCTGATCCTCAATGAGGCCAAGGAACAGCGCGGCCAGATATTGAGCGAAGTGGAAGCGGAAAAGAACAAAGTGATTCAGGATAAAGAACTGGAATTTTTGGGCGAGGCGTATGAGGACATCCAGAAGGCTGTCGCACGCTGTGAAAAGGCCGGGAATGAACGGGTGCTGCGCGTGGAAATGGATCTGAAGAAGGGATTGATCCACAAACGGGAGGCCATCATTGAGGAAGTGTTCCGGGGCGTCCGGGAGAAGATTGACGCGTTTAAAAAAACGCCGGCCTATGCGGACTGGCTCGTGAAGCTGGCGCAAAAGGCGGCAGAGGAAGTCGGCCGGGATGGGCTGGAGCTCTATCTGGCGGCGGAGGACATGGCGCTTGCGCCGGTTTTGGAAGCGCAGTTTGCAGGCGCCGCTGTTTTGCAAGAGGAAGGGGATTCCCAGATTGGCGGTGTGATGGCAAAAAATACAGCGCGCAATGTTTTTTGTGATTATTCCATCGCAGCCATGCTGGAACAGCAAAAACAGGATTTTTTGAAAATCAGCGGATTATCCATCCGGTAACCCGATAGGAAGTGACTGAATTTGAAACAAGAAGGATATATTTATGGGATCAACGGACCGGTTGTCCATGCCAAGGGGAACGCGGAATTCCAGATGCATGAGACGGTGCTGGTGGGGGAGAAGCATTTGATCGGCGAGATCATCGGCATTGACTCCGACGCGGCGATCGTGCAGGTTTATGAGGAGACGACGGGGCTGAAGCCGGGAGAGCCGGTGGCGTCGCTGGGGAAGCCGTTTTCCGTGACGCTGGCGCCCGGCATCCTTTCCAATATTTTTGACGGCATTGAGCGGCCGCTGCGGGAAATCAAGAACATCTCCGGCGCATTTATCGACCGGGGGATTGATATCTCCAGTCTGGACGAAGAAAAAAAGTGGGAAACGCAGATACAGGTCAAGCCGGGAGACGCTGTGGAAGGGGGGACGGTGATTGCCACAGTGCAGGAAACGTCCCTGATCCTGCATAAGGTGATGGTCCCGCCGGAGATGCGCGGGACGGTCGTCTGGACGGCGGCGGACGGCGCGTATACCATCAATGAGCCGCTGGTGCGGCTTGAGACACCCCAAGGGGAAAAGACGCTGACGATGAAACAGGAATGGCCCATCCGCACCCAGCGCCCTTATCGGGAGCGGCGGGGGCTTGACCGCCCGCTGATTACGGGCCAGCGCATTGTTGACACCATGTTCCCGATTGCAAAGGGCGGCGCCGCGGCGATCCCGGGCGGGTTCGGCACAGGGAAAACCATGACCCAGCACCAATTGGCAAAGTGGTCGGATGCGGATATCATCGTGTACATCGGCTGCGGGGAGCGCGGCAATGAAATGACGCAGGTGCTGGAGGAGTTTTCGGAGCTTTTGGACCCGAAATCCGGAAAGCCGCTGCTGGACCGCACGGTTTTGATTGCAAATACCTCCAATATG
>DVND01000145.1 GCA_018714645.1 Candidatus Avimonoglobus intestinipullorum | reverse complement strand
ATATAAAAGACAGCGCGTGGATAGGCGGCAACGCTGAGGGCTGGGAACGGGTCCCGTACTGGTTAGACGGGTTCATACCGCTTGCATATTTGCTGGAAAATGAAGATATGATTGCACGGGCAAAAAACTATATAGACGCCATCATCACAAATCAAAAACCTGACGGATGGATCTGTCCCTGCGCCGACAACGAAAGAGGTAGTTATGATACATGGGCGACGCTGCTTATTACAAAAGTGCTTACGGTTTATTATGTGTGCTCCAAAGATGAACGGATTCCAAAAGTCCTGTATGACACGCTCAAAAACTACTACGAATTACTGAAAAACAAGGAAATTGTGTTATTTAACTGGGGGAAATACCGTTGGTTTGAAGGATTTACCGCAATCCATTTTTTATATACCCTATATAAAGAAGAATGGCTCATTGAGCTTGCAAAAATATTAAAGGATCAGGGGAAAGATTATAATGAGAGTACCGCCCTTTGGGAACGGCCGCTGAATGTATGGAAATATGATACCCATATTGTAAATATAGCCATGTGTTTAAAATATGAAGCTGTTTCATGCGATCTATTGGGCGAAGCATATTTCGACCACGCTGAAAAATTATATGAACTATTATATAAATATAATGGCACGCCGGCAGGGCTGTTTACCGGCGACGAATGCCTTTCCGGGCTCAGCCCCATTCAAGGGACCGAGCTGTGCGCCGTGGTTGAACAGATGTATTCCTACGAGCTTTTGTATGCATATACCGGGGATAAAAAATGGGCGGAGCGGTTAGAAGTCCTTGCTTTTAATGCGTTGCCCGCAGCGATAAGCGACGATATGTGGACGCACCAGTATGACCAATTGAGCAACCAGATCGCCTGCCAGAAATTTATGGGCAAACCCATATTCAGGACAAACGGCCCTGACGCCCATCTGTTTGGGCTGGAGCCTAACTTTGGCTGCTGCACAGCCAATTTTAACCAGGGATGGCCTAAATTTGCGCTTTCAGCGTTCATGCATCATGATGGCAGCGTTATAAACGCCATTCCGGTACCCAGCGAGCTGAAAACGGAACATATGCATATTAAGCTTGAAACCAACTACCCGTTTGAAAACAGCTTTAAATATACAATTGATTCGCAGACTGATTTTACGTTCCAAATCCGTATCCCGTCTTTTGCAAAAAACCTTGTTGTAAACAACAAGACAGTTCGGACGGAAGATGTTTCCTTGCAAATCCACTCCGGAGAAAAAAAGGAAATAAATATTACCTTTGAAACAGAACCTTCCTTTGAATCGAGGCCTCACCAGCTTTATACAGTAAAATGCGGTTCCCTGGTGTTTTCTATCCCGATAAAGTACAGCAAAAAAAAGTACGAATATGAAGACAACGGCGTGGAACGGAAATACCCCTATTGCGATTACGAATACATTCCCGAAAGCCCATGGAACTATGCTTATTGCGGCACCAGCCTGACGCCCGAAAGAAAAGGCTTGAGCGCTATACCATTTTCATCCGAAAACCCGCCGATAACTATAAAAGCGAACGTCAAAAAAATAAATTGGGGGTTTGAAGATGGGTACGAAACGGTTTGTGCCAAAATACCATATTCAAAGGAACCAATTGGAAACGCCGAGGAACTTTTATTATATCCGTACGGTTGTTCAAAGCTCAGAATGACAGAGCTTCCTCTCATATAATTATCGATATGGCGCTTGCAACCCGCACGCCTTGAACCTGCCGCCGGCGGTCGGGACCCAATGAAAAGGGCAGGCTGATTGTCACAATTCTAAAAAAGCCAGCAGAATCAAAATCAGCCCGCCGATCCAGGACAGGTCAAACGGCAGCTTCTGCGCCGCCTTGTTCCCGCAAAAAGCCCCCAAAACCACCGCGGCGGCGTTTGCAGCCAGGGAACACAGAAAGACCGCCCAAGGGCTCACGCCCCCCATCGCCGCGCCAAAGCCCAGCGCCAGCCCGTCCAGAGACAGCGCCGCCGCCAGGGATACCGCTTCTGCCGGGGAGATGACCTTGGAGCGGTCCCAATCCGCCTCCTGGGGGTCGGCGTACAGCCGCAGCACAAAGCTGAAATTGAACATGCTGAAATTGAGTTCCTTGTCAATAGAATTGTAACGCCGTATCAATGATTTCGTGGCGCTGTCCAGCAGCTTTTCAACACCGAGCAAAAACAGGATGCCGAAGCAGATGGCTGTTGTGAGCCACGTTGGTATGTACTGTTTCACGGCCGCTCCGGCCAATAAAGACAGGCCCAAAGCCGCACTGCAAACCAAGCTGATAATCCCCACGGACAGCTTTGGAATTTTAATGCGGTCTGTTCCATATGCAAAGCTCACTGCAAAGGAATCCAGCGACACGGCCAGCGCCAGCACAACCGCCTCTGCAACCATTATGTGATTCATGTTGTCTCCCACCCATCCATTTCATGTTTCATATTAAATTATGTATGGGTGTTTGGAAGTGTTCCCGGTTTGATGGGAAAATACCGGGATTATGCAAATTGGGAGTTGTACATGCCGGCATACACGCCGCCCTTTTGCAGCAGCGCGGCGTGCTGCCCCTGCTCCACGATCTCCCCATCCTGTACGACGAGGATGTTATCCGCATTTTCAATGGTGGAGAGCCGGTGGGCAATCACAAAGCAGGTCTTCCCCTTCATCAGTTCTGTCATCGCCTGCTGGATTTCGAGCTCCGTACGGGTATCCACGTTGGAGGTGGCCTCATCTAAAATCAGCATTTTGGAATCCAGCAGCATCGCCCGCGCAATCGTCAATAGCTGTTTCTGCCCCTGGGAGATGTTCATGCCGTCCTCGTTTAACACCGTATCATACCCCTTCGGCAGGGACTGGATATACTGGTGGATTTTCGCTGCTTTTGCCACCCGCTCCACGTCCTCCTGCGTGGCGTCCTCCTTGCCGTAGGCAATATTTTCAAAAATCGTCCCGTGGAACAGCCATGTGTCCTGCAATACCATTGCATATGCCAGCCGCAGGCTCTTGCGGCTCACCTCCAGCGCAGGCGTCCCGTCGACTTTAATGACGCCGCTGTCCGGGTCGTAGAACCGCATCAGCAGATTGATGATGGTCGTTTTCCCGGCCCCTGTCGGGCCTACCACCGCAATCAGCGCCCCCGGCGCCGCATGCAGGTTTAAATCATGGATAATGATTTTTTCGGGATTATACCCAAACCGCACATGCTCCATGGCCACGTCGCCGCGCACATCCAAAAGTTCCCGCGCGTCCGCCCGGTCTGCCGGTTCCGGCTCCTCGTCAATCAGGCGGAACACCCGTTCCGCCGCTGCGCAGGCCGACTGCAGCTCACTCAAAATATTTGCCATTTCATTGATTGGCCCCGAAAATTTGCGGGAATATAACACAAAGGAGGACAAATTCCCCAAGGTCAGGGAACCGCCCAAATACAGCAGCGCGCCGAACACGCTGATCAGCGACAGCGACAGGTTGTTCACAAAATTTACCGACGGCCCGACCATGCTGCCGTAGTAATCCGCATTATAGTATGCGTCCGCCGCATCTTTATTCTTTTCGTCAAACCGCCCGATCATAGTCCGTTCCTGATGGTACGCCTTAATGGTTTTCTGCCCTGTGATAATCTCCTCCACAAAGCCATTCAGTTCCCCCAGCTTTGCGGAACGCCGCCGGAACAGCGGGCGCACGCGCCCCGTCATATATTTCGTCAGGATAATGGAGATGGGGATGGTCACCGCAAACACCAAAACCAGCTCCGGGGAAATCGCCAGCATCATGGCAAGGGAGCCGACCACCGTAATCACACTGGTGCAGATTTGCAGCAAATCGTTGGACAGGGACGCATTGACCGTATCGATGTCATACGAGATACGGCTCACCAAATCCCCCGTCTGGTGGGTGTCAAAAAAGCGGACCGGAAGCTCCAGCAGCTTATCAGAAATATCCTTGCGCATCCGATATGCAATTTTCTGGCTCAATTTCACCATTAAAATTGAAAGTACATAGGAAAGCGCCGAAGAGGCGATATAAAACACCGCCATCAATGCGCAGTAGAAAAAGACGGTTTTGAAATCAACGCCGCCTGCGGCAGTGCCGATGGCGTCAATCGCCTTGCCCGACAGCATCGGCCCGATCAATGCCAGCAGATTACTGGTCACCGTCAGTACAAGCGCTCCCAACAACATCCACTTGTGGCGGTACAGATAGCCCCACATCCGCAAAAGCACCTTTTTCCGATCCCGCACCTGCGGCTTCGGCAAGCCTGTATCCGCAATGTTCATCCTCTTTTTACGCAACTTCCCCACCTCCCATCTGGGTCTTGCCAATCTCCCGGTACACCGCGCAGGTTTCCATCAATTCCTCATGGGTACCGCTGCCGATCACACATCCGTCCTCCAGCACCAGGATATGGTCCGCATGCTTGATGGAACTGACGCGCTGGGCGATGATCACCGTGGTCGTATCCGCACAGCGCCGGTTGATTGCCCGGCGCAGATTCGCGTCGGTTTTATAATCCAGCGCGCTGGAGGAATCGTCTAAAATCAAAATCTCCGGACTCCCCGCCAGCGCACGGGCCAGCAAGATCCGCTGCTTCTGCCCGCCGCTCACGTTCGTCCCCTTGGCCGTCAGCATATGCTCCAGTCCGTCCGGCAGCGCATGGATGAACTCCGCCGCCTGGGCGTCCTCTATCGCCTGTTCAAGCTGCTCCCGCGAAAGGCCGCGCCCAAAATCAATATTGTTCGCGATGGTATCCGCAAAAAGGATATCGTTCTGGAATACCACGCCGAACATCTCATGCAGCTCCGCCGGGTCAATGCTCTCCACCGGGCGGCCGTTGATTAAAATTTTCCCCTTGTCCGCATCGTACAGCCGCATCAACAGGTTAATCAATGTGCTTTTCCCGCAGCCCGTCGCGCCGATTACCCCCAGCGTTTCCCCGCGTTTTAAGCGAAAGCTCACGTCGGTCA
>DVND01000144.1 GCA_018714645.1 Candidatus Avimonoglobus intestinipullorum | reverse complement strand
CAATCCTGCTTTTTTTGGCTGTCGAGCCATATGATCAAAACGGAGATATCCGCCGGCGACACGCCCGATATCCGCGACGCCTGCCCCAACGACGCCGGCTTAATCTTATTCAGCTTCTGCCGCGCTTCAATGCGCAGCCCGTAAATTTTATCGTAATCCAAATCCGGCGGCAATTGCCGGCCTTCCATCTTTTTAAACTGCTGGATCTGGGCCATCTGCCGTTCGATGTACCCCTTGTATTTCAGCCGGATTTCCACCTGCTCCCGGATTTCGTAGGGCAGCTCCGGCCGTCCCTGGTCCACCGGCGCCAGCTTTTCATAGTCCAGCTCCGGCCGTTTGATTAAATCTGTCAGACGGATTCCCGTGGCCACCGGCGCAGATCCATAAGCTTCCAAAAGCGGGTTTGCCGCCTTCGGCGGCACAACCACGCCGCTGATACGCGCAATCTCCTGTTCCACCAGGTCGCATTTCTCCAACAGCCGCTGATACCGCGCTTCCGAAATCAATCCAATGCGGTATCCAATCGGCGTCAGCCGTTCATCCGCATTATCCTGCCGCAGCATTAACCGGTATTCCGAACGGGAGGTCATCATGCGGTACGGCTCATTTGTACCCTTTGTCACCAGATCGTCAATCAGCGTCCCGATGTACCCGTCCGACCGCTGCAATACCATGGGCGCTTCGCCCTTTAATTTCAGCGCGGCATTGATTCCTGCGACTAACCCTTGCGCGGCGGCCTCTTCGTATCCGCTGGTACCGTTGAATTGCCCCGCCCCATACAAGCCGCTGATGGTTTTGAACTCCAGCGTGGCAAATAATTGGGTCGGGTCGCAGCAATCGTATTCAATTGCATAAGCGGGCCGCATGATTTCCACATGCTCCAACCCCTTGATCGTCCGCAGCATTTTTTGCTGCACCTCTTCCGGCAAGCCGGTGCTGATGCCCTGGGCATACATCTCCTGCGTGTCCAGCCCCATGGGTTCTATGAAAAGCTGATGCCGCTTTTTGTCTTTAAACCGCACCACCTTGTCCTCAATCGACGGGCAATACCGCGCGCCGACGCCCTCCGCTTTCCCACTGTACATGGGCGCTTTATCAATATTTTCTAAAATAATCCGATGCGTTTCTTCATTGGTATAGGTCAGCCAGCAGGGCGCCCGGTTTTCGCCCGGCTCCGCCGTCTCAAACGAAAACGGCGTGATGCGCGCGTCCCCCTCTTCCCGTTCCATTTCCGCATAATTCAAGCTGTCCCCGTGGATACGGGCCGGCGTTCCTGTTTTAAACCGCCGGATTTCAATCCCCAATTTTTTCAGATTCTCTGAAAGCGCATTAGCGGGGAACATCCCATCCGGCCCGCTTTCCCGTGCATAGTCGCCAATCAGTATTTTCCCCCGCAGATATGTGCCCGTGGCAATAATGACGGCTTTTGCCCCGTACGCCGTCCCCATGTGTGTGACAACGCCCGAAACAGCGCCCGCTTCCGTCAGCACTTCCACAATTTCCGCCTGCTTTACCATCAGGTTTGGCTGGGTTTCCACGCGCTTTTTCATTTCCATATGGTACCGCTTCCGGTCAACCTGGCAACGCAGGGAATGCACCGCCGGCCCTTTCCCGCGGTTGAGCATTTTGGACTGGATGAATGTCGCGTCTGCCGCCTTGCCCATCACGCCGCCCAGCGCGTCCACCTCCCGCACCAGATGCCCTTTTGCCGTCCCGCCGATGCTCGGATTGCAGGGCAGGTTGCCGATGGCGTCCAGGCTGATAGAAAACAGCACCGTGCGCATCCCCAGCTTCGCCGCAGCGATTGCCGCCTCGATCCCCGCATGCCCGGCGCCGATCACCGCCACATCATAGGCGTCCATCCATTCCCGCATTATTCCTCGCTCCTGTTCTGGGTGGATAACGGCTGCTGATCCAGGATTTTGCGCTGAATCGTGCGCGCCGCGTAAAATTCAATTGGAAAGCGCACAATCCCCATCCACAGCAAAAACGCAATTAAAATTGCAAACGGCGGCGTCAGCGTGGTAAACACGATAAACGTCAACACGATAAACAACCCGGCAAACAGCACATTCATCGGCAAAAACGCCAGCGCAAAAATCAGCGCGTTTTTATAGAGCTGCACCGTCTTGTTTTCAAACGTCACCATCAGCTGATAGATGTAAAAATGCATAAACACAAAGATCACCAGCAGCACGCACATCAGCGCCATCAGGAACAGCCACAGTGTGCCCATTTCATACACATTGTTTATGTGCATGGAGTAGTAGAACTGGATTGCCGTGAAGCCGGCATACAATACCACCACGTTGACGATTGTTACGATCATGCCCTGTTTAAAATTCTCTTTAAATTTTTCTTTAAAATCGGTCCAAATCCAGCTGTGCTGCTCCCGCGTAAAGCAGCGCAAGATGTATGCAAAAGACGCGGACGCCGGGCCGGAACCGCACAATCCCACCGCCGCCACAGAGAAAAACAGGCGGAACATGATTTCAATGTTTGCGGCCAGCTCCGGCGTCAACTCCTCTTCGGCATACAATGCACTGACAATGCTCCCCGCCGGGAATGGTGCGAACACCGCAAAAATGACCAAAAGCGGCAGGCTCGCCAAAAAATAAAGCATATTTGCCTGTATCAATTTCCAAAATTTTCTGAAAAACAGCTCAAAATATAAGAAAATCCCTTTCTTTTTCGGTGCGTCTTTGTCGACGCCCGGCCCGGGCTTGGAATAGTTAAAACCAAAAAGACCCATGATAAACTCCCTTTCCGTCAAAATAATAATTATAGTAAATCTTATTGTATCATACTTTGATTTGTGATACAATATGAAAATCCAGAAAAATTTAATTTGGAGTGCGAAAATGAGAGAAATCATCATACAAAAAAATGACGCGGGGCAGCGTCTTGATAAATTCCTGCTGAAATATCTGCATCAGATGCCGGAATCTATGCTTTATAAAAGCCTGCGCAAAAACTGCGTCCGCGTCAACGGGAAGCATGTGCGGGACGGCGGCTATAAATTGTCGGTACACGATGTGTTGACCCTGTATCTGCGGGATGAATTTTTTGAAACGGACGCCGGCCAGGCATTCCGCCATATCACCCCTGCCCTGGACATCCTCTATGAGGATGAGCACCTCCTCCTGATCGATAAAAAGCCCGGCATGGTCGTCCATGCCGATGAGCAGCAGTCCGTTTCCCTCATCGACCATATCAAAAGCTATTTGTACCGGAGCGGCGCATATAAACCGGAGGAAGAGCACTCCTTCGCCCCCGCCCTGTGCAACCGCATCGACCGCAATACCGGCGGCATTGTGATTGCGGCGAAAACTGCGGAAGCGCTGCGGGTAATGAACCAGAAAATCAAAGACCGGGAACTGAAAAAATACTATCTATGCATCGTCTGCGGCACGCTGCCGCAAAATGAGGGGACGCTCAAGGGCTTCCTGTTTAAGGATGAAAAGGAAAAACGGGTCTATATCCATCAAACGCCGCAGCCCGGCGCAAAAACGGCAATCACCAAATACCGGGTGCTGGCAGTCAAAAACGGTTTTTCCTTAGTGGAGGTGGAACTGGTGACGGGACGGACGCACCAAATCCGGGCGCACTTTGCCTCCATCGGCCATCCGCTGCTGGGCGACGGGAAATATGGAAAAAATGCGGTCAATAAGCAATATGGATACCGCGGCCAGGCGCTGTATTCCTACAAACTCACATTTGCTTTTCAAACAGACGCGGGTGCGCTGCAATACCTGGACGGCAAAACCTTTCAAACAGAAGTGCCGTTTCTCAAAACATTTGATTTGTAGCAGACAATTTTTAAAATACGGCTATTTTATTCTGGAAAAACGGAGGTGGAAATTATGAACATTATGAACCGCAGCATCGATGGCGGGAAACCATTTGATTGGGGAAGAACCTCCTTGGATTACGCAAAATTCCGGGACATTTATCCGGAAGGATTTTATGAAAAAATAATCCGCCGCAACTTATGTACCGCCGGCCAAAGGGTGCTCGACATCGGGACCGGGACGGGTGTTCTGCCGCGGAACATGTATCGCTACGGGGCAAAATGGACCGGTGTGGATCTTTCAGAAAAACAGATTGAGCAGGCAAAAATTTTGTCAGAAGGGATGGATATTGACTATTATGCCGTTGCAGCAGAAAAGATGGACTTCCCTTCCAATTCCTTCGATGTAGTTACTGCCTGCCAGTGTTTCTGGTATTTTGACCATAAGCGGCTCCTGCCGCTTCTTTCCCGCATGCTGAAACCCGGCGGCCGTATTCTCTTATTGTACATGGCATGGCTGCCTTTTGAAGACAATATTGCAAAGGCAAGCGAAAACCTTGTATTAAAATACAATCCGGCATGGAGCGGCGCCGGGGAAACCATGCACCAAATAGAAATACCCGATTGTTACAAAGAAAAATTTGCGCTGGTTTATCACGAAGAATACCCTATAGAGGTACCCTTTACCCGTGAAAGCTGGAATGGAAGGATGAAGGTCTGCCGCGGAATTGGCGCTTCGCTGCCGGAGCCGGAAATTGCCATGTGGGAGCAGGAACATCGGAAGCTGCTGGCTGACATTGCCCCGAATGCGTTTACCATTCTACATTATGGAGCCATTGCCGAGCTTAGGAAAAATGACCCGTAACTCCTGTGTGAAAAATATTTGTCCCATTTAATAAGCCCATACGATTGTATGGGCTTATTTTTATCTCCTTTTTTCCAGTTCTTCGTAGATATCGTCCCAGGTCATGCCATTGTCCACCAGCATCACCGTCAAATGGTACATCAAATCCGCCGTTTCATACCGGATTTCCTCTTTGCTCTTATTCTTCCCTGCAATCACGACCTCTGCGGCTTCCTCCCCAACCTTTTTCAAAATCTTGTCCGCGCCTTTGTCAAACAGGTAGTTTGTGTAGCTGCCCTCTTTGGGGTTCTTTTTCCGGTCCTGGGTCACGGCGGTCAGCCGTTCCAAAATATCCCTGCTGCCGGCAATCGGCGTATAATCCGCCAGCTTCCCATCTTCAATTTTCCTGAAAAAACAGGTATTATTCCCCGTATGGCACGCCGGCCCGTCCGGCTGTACCAATACCAGCAGGCAGTCCGCATCGCAGTCCACAAGGATTTCCTTGATATGCATAAAATTGCCGGACGTGGCCCCTTTTTCCCACAGTTCCTGCCGCGACCGCGACCAAAAGGTCGCATGCCCCGTCTCCAGCGACAGCCGCAGCGCTTCTGCATTCATATACGCCGCCATTAAAACCTCTTTTGTCTGTACATCCTGCAGCACCGCAGGAATCAACCCGTTTGCATCATATTTCAACTCCATATATTCCGCTCCTCTCAATTCCTTGCCGCCGCGATTGCATCGGGCAGCGCCACCGTTCCGGCATACAACGCCCGTCCGACAATCACGCCCTCTACGCCTGTGGGCTTCAGCGCTTCGATATGCGCCAATGTGCCCACGCCGCCGGAGGCAATCACGGTCAACCCCTCCAGCGCGGCCATCTCCCGCATAGCTTCCACATTTGGCCCCTGCAGCGTTCCGTCGGTAGCGATGTCAGTGTATATCACCGTCTGAACGCCGATATCCGCCATTTTTTTTGCAAATTCCACCGCTTTAAAAGCGCTGATTTGCTCCCAGCCTTCGATCGCCACATATTGATCCTTCGCGTCAATGCCAATGACAATTTTCTCTTTATACTTGTCAACAGCCCGCTTGACAAACGCCGCATCTTTTACGGCAGAGGTGCCGATAATCACCCGTTCTGCGCCGCAGGCCAACCGGTTTTCGATGTCCTCCATGGTACGGATCCCGCCGCCAGTTTGCACCGGCACCTGCACCGCCCGGCAGATTTCCTGAAGCGCCGCCGCATTGACCCCGCGGCCCGCAAGCGCGCCGTCCAAATCCACCACGTGGATATATTCGCCGCCCAGCGCCTCCCATTTTTTCGCCATCGCGGATGGGTCGTCCCCATAGACGGTCTCGTCGGCGAAGCGTCCTTGCAGCAGGCGCACGCATTTTCCGTTTTTAATATCAATTGCCGGGTAAATCCTCAATTATGCCAACTCCCTTTTTTGAATTTCCGCCTTAAAGCGCTCCACAATCTGCATAATCCGCTCCGTCTGGATTTTCATACTGACCTTGTTCACCACGAACCACGCCGACAGCGGGCAGATTTCCTCCAGTACTGCGAGCCCGTTTTCCTCCAGCGTTTTCCCGCTTTCCACAATATCCACAATCACGTCGCTCAAGCCCACCAGCGGCGCCAGTTCCACAGACCCGTTCAGCTTGATGATCTCAATGGTCTGCCCTTTTTCATCCCGGAAAAACTGCTGGGCAATGCGCGGGTATTTGCTGGCCACCTTCAAATTATTAATGGAAGAAAACCGCTCCTTCATCTCCGGCGGGCCGCAGACCGCCATCCTGCATGCCCCAAAGCCCAGATTGATCATCTCATACAGGTTTTTGTGCTCCTCCAGCAGCGTATCCTTCCCGACAATCCCAATATCTGCCGCCCCATACTCCACATAGGTGGGCACGTCGGACGCTTTTACCAATATAAATTTCATTTTATGGGCTTCATCCGTAAAAATCAGCTTCCGGCTTTTTTCTTTCATCTCCGAGCAGTCAAACCCTGCCGTGATAAACAGCTCCATCGCCAGTTCCGCCAGCCGTCCCTTTGCCAAAGCCACCGTTAAATATTCCATCGTTTTCCTCCCCTTAATGACAGCCGCAGTCATGCTCGTGGTGATGATGTTCATGATCACAGCCGCAATCACAGCCGTCTGTGTCCTCTTCATAATAACCCAAAAATTCTCCCACAGTCGTTTCAGTTATTTCTTGCTTCACAAAATCTTTGATTTGCAGCGTCCCATTGCTAAACACGCGCAGCATGCAGCCCGCGCCGCTCTCCTGCGCATAGCGCTCGGCGTCCCTGTAACCGCCGTCCTCCACGTACATCTCCACCAGACAGCCGTTCACGCGCAGGCTGTACGCCAAATCATATGCCAGCCCCTCCGCGTTTTCCTCGGCAAACAACAGACTCGCCGGCACGCTGTCCGCCTGCATCTGTGCGCCCGCATTGCGCAGGGCGGAAATAATGCGGTTGATGCCAAATGCAACGCCCACCGCGCCCATATCCTTGCCGAATTTTTTCATCAGGGTGTTATACCGCCCACCGGCGCAGATCGGGAACCCCACGCCATGGGTATAGGCTTTGAAAATAGAACCGGTATAGTAATCGATGCTCTGCAGCATCCCCAAATCAATGGATACATATTGTTCAAACCCATATAGGCACAGCAGCTCATAAATGCGCTTCAAATTCTCCAGTGCCTTTTTGGAGGTGTCATTCAGGCCGGCCACCTCCGCCCGCGCAAAGACCTCCATCCCGCCAAATAAGTATGGCAGCTCAATCATCAAATTTTTAATATCCTCGTCAATGGGCAGCTTATCTGCCAATTCCCGGATGCCCAGCCGGTCTTTGCTGTCGATACGCTCCCGCAGCTTTTCAACATCTGCCGGGGCCAGGCCCGCCTGCTCCACCAGCCCGTTGAAAAACGCCACCTGCCCAATCTCCACCTGGAACTTTTCAATCCCCACGGCTAAAATTGCCTCAATCGCCGCGGCGATTACCTCCGCGTCCGCTTTCGGCGTGTCCGCCCCAATCAATTCGATCCCTGACTGGGTGAATTCCCGCTGGCGTGCGCCCTCGGTTTTTTCCGCGCGGAACACATTGCCCGTATAGCAATACCGCAAGGGCGCCTTCCCCACCCCGGATTTGGTCGCCGCCATCCGGGCGATGGATGTGGTAATGTCCGGCCGCAGCGCCAGGATCCTGCCGTTCTCATCAAAAAATTTAAACATAACCTCCTGGGAAATCTGCCCGCCGCTGCCCGCAAAGACGTCATAAAACTCAAAACTGGGCGTCTCCACCTCTTTATAGCCAAAAGATGCAAAGACGGACCAAATCGTATTTTCAATTTCTTTCTTTTTTGCACATTCCTCCGGCAGGATATCGCTCAAT
>DVND01000143.1 GCA_018714645.1 Candidatus Avimonoglobus intestinipullorum | reverse complement strand
GGGGGTGCGGCGTGTGGAAGTAAAAGGGCAGAAGTATACGGCCGTTTTAAATGATTGCGTCGAGGAAACAAAAACAATGCAAGAGGACAGCGTGGGGCTGATCCACACGTCCATACCATTTTCAAACCACTACGAATACAGCGCAAACTACAATGATTTTGGGCACAACGAAAGCACAGGAAAATTTTTTGAACAGATGGACTATTTAACACCGGAACTGTTACGAATCCTGCAGCCGGGGCGCGTAATGGCAGTCCATGTAAAAGACCGGGTGCTGTTTGGGAATGCTACCGGGAAGGGGATGTCGACTATTGAGCCGTTCCATGTGTACTGCATTGAACATTACATGAAACATGGATTTGAATATTTTGGAATGATTACCGTATTGACGGACGTAGTACGCGAAAACAACCAGACATACCGGCTGGGATGGACAGAACAGTGTAAGGACGGAAGTAAAATGGGCGTTGGATGCCCGGAATACATCCTGCTGTTTCGAAAGCTTCCGACAGATACGCAAAACGCATATGCGGACGTTCCGGTACAAAAATCGAAAGAGAACTACAGCCGCGGGCAATGGCAGCTGGATGCGCACGGATATTGGCGTTCCAGCGGGGACAGGCTTCTGACAAAAGAAGAGTTGAAAGGGTTTGACGTGCGTATGCTGCAAAAGGCGTATACGGCACATTCGAGAAACAGCGTATACGACTATCACGCACATGTAGAACTGGCAAACGAGCTGGACAAAGATGGAAAACTCCCTGCGTCGTTTATGGTAATAGCGCCCGCTTCCTGGTCAGATGAGGTGTGGGATGATATCAACCGCATGAGAACCTTGAACACCGAACAAAGCCGGAGGCGGCAGACCATGCACGTATGTCCGCTGCAGCTGGACATTGTGGAACGGGTGATCAACCGGTATTCGAATCCGGGGGACGTAGTGTTTGACCCGTTTGCCGGGCTGTTTACCGTACCGTATATGGCGGCGAAAATGGGGCGTTACGGAATTGGGACGGAATTGAACGCGGACTATTTTCGGGATGGGGTCGGATACTTAAAATCCACAGATGAGGACGAAAACCAGCTGACGTTGTTCGATGTGATATAGGAGGAGAAGATATGGAAAAGTTATTTTTAAACGATGGATGTGTGCGGATTTATTTTGACAACAGCAAATTACAGCGGGTGCTGCATCATGTATATGACGTAGAGCAGGACGGGCGGTTTATGCGGATCAACTGCACGGACGGCATGTACTACATTGCAAATTTAAACAATGTGGCGCTGGTGGAACTGGCGCCGAATATGAAGCAGGATAAACAAAAAGAAGCGCCGCGGAACAGCGGCACAAAGGAGGGGAAAACATGCCGTTAAAGAATGACACGACAAAGGTGCCTGCGTTACAGACCGTCGGTGAGATACAGGGGATATTGGCAGTGCATGGGGCACGGAAAATCATGCTGGACTATACAGAGGATGGGCGTGTGGACAGCGTCAGCTTTGCGGTAGAGACGCCTGTTGGGTTAAAAGGGTTTGTACTGCCTGCACGGGTGGACGCGGTGGCGGCTGCGTTGGCAAAACAGCATGTGAAATGTGATTACGAACACGCAGAGCGTGTGGCATGGCACATTGTGAAGGACTGGATTGACGCGCAGATGGCATTTATCGAATCGGAGCAGGCGGCGATGGACGAGGTGTTTTTGCCGTACATGCGCGACAATGCCGGGACGACGCTGTATCAGGCGTTTTTGAAGAATCAATTGTTATTGGAGGGATGAATGATGAATGTATTGATTGCATGTGAAGAGAGCCAGCAAGTATGCACGGCGTTCCGGGAGAAAGGGCATAATGCGTACAGCTGCGATATTGTGCCATGTTCGGGAGGGCACCCAGAGTGGCACATACAGGCAGATGCTGTCCCTTTGATCAACGGGGGCTGCACGTTCCGGACAATGGACGGGCAAACACATACCGTGGATGGGCAATGGGATATGCTGATAGCGCATCCGCCGTGTACATGCCTGACAAATGCGGGAGCGGTAAGGATGCGTGTAAAAGGCGAAATTGTGCCGGAGCGTTACAAAAAGGCAATGGAGGCAAAAGAATTTTTTTTAAAGTTTTTAAATGCTGACTGCCAGCGTATTGCGGTGGAAAACCCAACGCCAATGCGGCTTGTGGGGCTGCCGCCGTACACACAGGCAATCCAGCCATACTGGTTTGGGCATCCGTACAGCAAGCGCACCTGTTTGTGGCTTGTCAACCTGCCCCTTCTCAAACCAACGTGTATAGTGAGCCATCATGAGCCTTATGTTAATGGCGGCTGTAAAGACGCTCATGGAAATTACAGGCGCTTTCAGGGGAGAAATGAAAGGGATCCGAAGACGCGGTCAAAGACATTTCCCGGTATTGCGCAGGCGATGGCGGAGCAGTGGGGATGAGAGGAGGAAATAGAATGAACAGACTGACACGGAGATTAAATAAATGCGGGCATACAAGAGTAAGCGAGGACAACCCGTATACAGCCGATTGCACATACAAAACCCTATGCGGCAAATTGGGCGCATACGAGGACACGGGGCTTTCGCCGGAGGAAGTGGAACGGATGAAGCACGAATATTTTGACTTGGTAGTGGAAGTGGACAGGCTGCGGAAGGAGTTGGAGGGGAATGGATGAAAAAATACTGCCCGTTTATGTACAAAATCCAGCAAGTGAATCAGCGCAATGTAGAATATGATGCCGACGGGAAAGAGACGGCGCACATCCACAAGCTGGTGGAGGTACAGGAGCCGGCGGCGTGCAAGGGCAAGGCCTGCGGCTGCTACTTCTTTGGGCGGTGCAGGCGGAAAGGATAGGAGGGAGACAGATGTACCATATAGACAAGCGGTGCGCGCTGTGCGGAGCGGCGCTTTCCGGGCGGGAGCGCAAGTTCTGCAAAGACTGCCGGGAGGAAGCCCGGCGGCAGCGGTGCGCAGCATACATTCGAAAGCGCAAGGGAGAAGAAAAAAAACAGGGACCATGCTATACAAGATGCCGCGGGTGCCTGTATTTTGACGGGAAGGACAAGACGTGCCAGTAAATGTTGAAAACCGGACAGCGGCGCGAAAGCGACCCGGCCCAATGCGACAAACGCATCGGCAGAAAGCGGCGGGACATATCCTTGTAAACCGCTGGAAATGCACATGAAGGGAGGGATGGGGATGGAACCCAAGGGAATAAGGAAAAGGCTGAACACAACGGTTTATTTGACAGACAAGTTAAACGGGCTCGACAGGGCAGCGTTTACCCTGACGGGATGCACCATTAGAAAAAATGCGCTGGGGGAAGTGTTTTACATGGCGGAATTGAAAGACTTAAAAGCCAATTCTGTTTTGGTTGTGCGGCTGGAAAAGGTGGAGGCGGAATAAAAATTATTCCTATATAATATAGAAACGTTTTTGAAAACATCCGCGGGGGTGTTTTCAGGGCTTGTATGGGATATTAAGTTAACAGCGAAAAAGGAGGGCGGACATGCGGGTATTCTACAGGGAAAACCGCTTTTTTTGCGGGGCGTTTATGGACGTGGAGATTTATCCGGTATTCAAAAAGCCGGGCAGGCGGAAAAAACAGTGCAAGCCATCATCCGAAATACAAAAAAGGCTGAACCAGCGGCGGCGGGAATTGAAGCTGACGCGGCTGATCCACACCAATTTTACGAATCAGGACATTGCATTGCACCTGACATATGACGACGAGAATTTGCCAAAGGACGATACGCAGGCAAAGCGGGACGTTCAAAATTTTTTGCGGCGTGTGAACTATTTCCGCAGGAAAAACGGGCTGGCGGGGTTAAAATACATATCGGTGACGGAGAAGGGGAAAAAGACAGGGCGTTACCATCACCACATCCTGATGCAGGGGGACATTGACCGGGACGTTTTAGAGGGGTTCTGGAAAAAGGGCATTGCAAATGCGGACCGGCTGAAATTTGGGAAGAATGGATTGGTGGGGTTATCCAAATACATGGTGAAGGCGCCGGTGTTTGATAAGCACTATAATTGCAGCAGGAATTTAGCCCAGCCTGTGGTGAAAACCAGGGACAATGCCATAACAGGGACAAAAGCGCGGGAGCTGTGCGAATGCGCAGAGTATGCCCAGCCGTTTGAAGCGTTATATCCGGGATATACGTTTGCAGAAGCGGAGCCGCTTTTAAACCAGGTGAACGGTGGATATTACCTGCTTGTACGGATGCGGCGGGAGGCGGCAATGCAGCGCGGAGAAACAACACAGAACAAAAACGCAAAAATCGGAGTATGGATGGCACAAACGTAAGCGGCGCGTTTTATTTTTTTTACTTTTTTTAATTTTTTTAATTTTTGGACAGGAATTTTTCATTTGACACTTCCATTTTGTGCAATGTTCTTGT
Source organism: Candidatus Avimonoglobus intestinipullorum (assembly GCA_018714645.1). Taxonomy (GTDB): domain Bacteria; phylum Bacillota; class Clostridia; order UBA1381; family UBA1381; genus Avimonoglobus; species Avimonoglobus intestinipullorum. The sequence continues at coordinate 11,839 of DVND01000143.1, read as the reverse complement.
ATAATACCTTGATTTACAAAGAAGAGAGGTGAGCAGGATGGCAGGAAGGCCGCCGAAATTCAACAGCGCAAAAGAAATGCAGCGATTAATTGACAAGTATTTTCGGGATTGCAAGGGCAAGGTTTTAAAGGACAAGCAGGGCAAGGTTATGATGGATAAATGGGGCGCGCCGATTGTGATTGAATGCAGGCCGCCTACCGTGACGGGGCTGGCATTGGCGCTGGGCTTCAATTCCAGGCAGTCGCTTTTAAATTATCAGGGCAAGAAAGAATTTATGGACACGATAACACGCGCAAAGTCCCGCGTGGAATGTTATACGGAGGAGCGGCTCTTTGACAAGGAGGGCGCGGCGGGCGCAAAGTTTTCCCTGCGCAACAATTTCAAAAACTGGCAAGACAGGCCGGAGGAAGAGGACGAGACGGCGGGAGTTGTGGTGATCCGTGAAATCAAAAAAACGTAAGATCATTTGGGAACCGCAGGAAAAACAGGCACAGTTTATGGAGCGGCCCGAATATGAGGTGTTATACGGCGGAGCGGCAGGCGGCGGGAAGTCCGACGCGTTGGTGATTGAAGCATTGCGGCAGGTGGAGATCCCGAACTACAAGGCGATCATTTTCCGAAAAACGTTCCCGCAGTGCAGGGAGTTGATTGGAAAAAGCCTGCTATACTACAAAGGCTGCTATCCGCGCGCGAAATATAACGCGTCAAACCACTGCTGGACATTTCCAAGCGGGGCAAAAATCTATTTCGGAAGCCTGCCAAACCGGAACAGCATGTACAACTTCCAGGGGCACGAATATGATTTTATCGCATTTGACGAGCTGACCCATTTCACTTATGAGGAATACAAGTATTTGTTGAGCCGCAACAGACCGTCCGGCGGCGGGACGCGCGTATACACGCGGTCTACCTGCAACCCCGGCGGGATTGGGCACGGCTGGGTGAAGGAACGGTTTATCACGCCCGCGCCGCCGATGACAGAAATTTGGGAAGAGGCAAAAGTGCTGGGAGAAACGCGCCGCCGGGCGCGGATGTTTGTGCCATCCTCCGTATTTGACAATCCGGCGCTTTTGAAAAACGACCCAAACTACGTCACCAATCTGGCGCTGCTGCCCGAAGCGCAGAAAAAGGCCCTGTTATATGGGGATTGGGACAGCTTTGAAGGACAGGTATTTTCCGAATGGAAAAACGACCCGGCGCACTACCAAGACCGCCGGTTTACGCATGTCTGTGCGCCATTCGGAATCCCGGGGAATTGGCGCATTTACCGCGGGCTGGACTGGGGGTATGCAAAGCCGTATTCTGTCGGGTGGTACGCGGTGGATACGGAAGGGGTGATTTACCGCATCCGGGAGTTATATGGCTGTACGGGAGAGCCGAACGTGGGCGTAAAGGAAGAACCGGCGCAGGTTGCCGCGCGGATTCGGGAAATCGAGGAAACAGACCCGAACATCCGGGGAAAACATGTGACGGGGATTGCAGACCCGGCAATTTTTGCATCCGACAAAGGCGAATCCATCGCCGGGATGATGGAGCGGGGCGGCGTATTTTTTGAAAAGGGCGACCATACGCGCATTGCCGGGAAAATGCAGTTTCATTACCGGTTTGCATTTAATGAATTGGGGTTTTGCAGGTTTTACACGTTTTCCACATGCAGAAATTTTATACGCACCATACCCGCGCTGGTGTATGATGCGGTCAATGTGGAGGATGTGGATTCTGCCGGGGAAGATCACATTTACGATGAATGCAGATATGTGCTGATGGAAAACCCGGTTGCACCGCTTGCAAATACGAAAGTGGTCCGGCAGTGGAACCCGCTGGAAAAACCGCAGGGCACTGCGGTTTTCGGAATAGACTTTTGAAAAAATGAAAGGAGGGATTTGATGGAACAGGAGATGCATGCGGCGGACGAAGTACAGCAAGAACAGCCGCAAGAGGGCGCATCCGTGGACAATATGACGGAAGAGGAATTTTCGGCGTATATTGAAACGGCAAAGCAGGGGGCGCAGGACATAGAGGGGGCGCAAGCGCACACACAGCAGGAACAGCCCCAAGAACCGAAGGAAGAACCGCCGTTTCGGAGTTTTCAGACCGAGGAAGAACTGCAGGAATTTCAGAACGAGGCAGTCCGCCAACAGATACAGGAACTGCACGACCAATACAATCCATACATGGAGCAATTGGGACAATTAACAGAGCTTGCAAAAGGCTATTACGGAGAAAAAAACGGAAAAACAGCGTTAGAACAGTTATTGGCGGATTTGCAGGCGCAAAGCGCGGAGCGCGACGGGAAGTCCGTAGAGGAATATTTACAGCAAAAAGAACTGGAGCGGGACGCAAAAGCTTACCGCCAGCAGCAGGAAGCGCAGCAGAAAAGACAGCAGGAAGTCGGAAACATCTGCCGTGAATGGGAGCGGCAGGAGCGGGTATTAAAAACGATTGTGCCGGGGTTTTCCTTGCGGCGCGCGCTTTCGGACAAAGCGTTTTACAAGCGCGTTGTGGAGGATGGATATTCCATTTCAGAGGCGTATATGGCGCAGGATGCGCCAGGGCGCATCACTGGCGGAGAAAACCAAACAAATACCCCGCGAAGGCGCATCATACAGGAGGCGGGAGCGCAGGCGCAGGCGCGCCAGGGCGTAATCCGACAAGACGCAAAAAACATGACAGACAACGAATTTGAGGAATATATCCGAAGGATTCAAAATGGATAAAGGAGTGAGAATATGACGGAACAGGAACAATTATTAAACATGAACACCACCACGTCGCCGGGGACTGCCCCGCTTTTTCAAGAGGTGTTAAACCGGCACGTACTGATGCGGGCAAAGCCCAACCTGGTACACCATCAATTCGGGCAGAAGGTGAAGGTGCCGAAGGGAAAAACCAAAACGATTTCTTTTGACAAGATGAGCCCGCTGCCAAAAGCAAAAACGCCCTTGACAGAAGGCGTAACCCCGAAGGGGAACAGCGTGAATATCACACGCGTAACCGGAACGCCGAAGCAGTACGGCGCATATGTGACATTTACGGATGAGTTTGACTTTTACGCGCACGACCCGTCGCCGGAGGTATTAAACCGCAACGAGCTTTTAGCGGACAATGCGGCAGAAACATTCGACAGCTTAGTGGCGGATGTGCTGGCGACGGGAACAAACGTCCAGTATGCAGGCGGGAAAAATTCGCGGGCGACGTTGGACGCGGCAGACATTTTGACGGTGGATGAAATCAGAAAAGCAAAGCGCACCCTTGAGAAAAACAAGGCAAAACCCATCGACGGCAAAGACTTTGTGGCGATTGTTGACCCGGATGTGGCGTTTGATTTGCAATCGGACGAGAAGTGGGAAAACCCGAAGGTATACGCCGACCCAAAAGATTTATATTCCGGGGAAATCGGAAGACTCTATGGCGTGCGGTTTGTGAAAACAACAGAGGCAAAGGTCTTTTACAGTGATGCGTTTGATGAGGCCGAAACCAAAACGGAGCTTTTGGTGCTAAAAGTGGAGGGACAAAAGGTATATTTGCAGGATACACTCACAGAAACGGAAGCATCCGCGTTGGCAAGCAAAAAGATTTATGCCGCTGGGCGCGTATTTACCATTACCTCTGCAACACAGGGTGAGAACGGTGCGGCATATTTGACGTTAACGGAATCGGATTTGACAGGAATCGGCGCGGACACGGTGATCCGGCCGGCAAACGGGGACGCAAACGGGAATCCGGTACATGCGGTGCTTGTAATTGGAAAAGACGCATACGGCGTGACAGACCCGAAATCCAATGTGGAAATTATCATCCAGGCTTTGGGTTCGGGCGGAACCGCAGACCCGTTAAAACAGCGCGGCACACACGGCTGGAAGGGCCACAATTTTGCAAAGATTCTGTGCGACGAATACATGGTGCGCATTGAGTGTACGGCAACGGGGACAAATGTCTCGGCGTAAGACGAAAAGCAGGCTATGAAACAGCCGGGGCGGGGATTCCCCGCACCGGCTGTTTTGCTTTATAGAACTTTAGAGAGAGGAATGAGAATATGAAAAAAAACAACGCAGAGAAAGCGCTGGAACAGTATTACAATGAACGGGTGGAAAAGGTATTCCCACGACCGGCAGACGTGCCCTTTGGGGAGACGCGCACGGTGTGCCATAACGGGGTAAATTATCAGATTCAATATGATGTGCCGGTAATGGTGCCGCGGAAAGTGGCGTTGATTATTGAGGAAAGCCTGAAAAATCAAATGGAGTTAGACAAGAAGCTGGCAGGATATGAACAGTCAGAATTTTTAGGGGAATATTAAAAAGAAAGGAGCGGCATATGATCCCTTTGACAAATGCACAGGACAACACAAGAGCCGCAGTACACACCTTTTTAGGCCTGAACCGGATGAACAAGGGCGCTGACGGAGAATGGGCCGACATGCAGAATATGAGCACGCGGGAGTATCCTTGCCTTGCGCCGCGCATGATGCGGAAAAAAATTTTTGAAGCATCAGCGGTGGCGGCGGAAAAGGAAGATGAAGGAACAGCGCCGAAAGAACACAGGATTAAGGCGATTTTTGCGCCGATGGACGGCGACGCATCTGAGGCGGGGTTTTCGGGGATCATCGATAACGACATTTACGTGAACGGCGAAAAAATCGGGATTGAGATGGACCGGGAACGGGCCGGGTATTTTAAGGGCAATTATATGCCGGAGCGGATCACAGAACCGGTCAGCATTGAAGATGGGGCACAGTTTAAAATGCTGACGTTCTATGACGGGATTGAGGAACGCACTGAAGCGGTGCGGGTGATCCAGTGCACAGATGCGGAGAGCGCCGGCGGCGGAATCAGGGAAAATATTAAATACAAGGCGGAGAACCTGCGGCGGGGGGCGCTGTATGAGAACGTGGATATTGAAACGGAGGCAGTTTATAAGGAATATACGGTTACAGGCATAGAAAGAGAAGATTACGACTGTCATTTTATAACCGAACCGTATCCGAAAAAAGATAGCGACAACATTGAGAGCTATGCATGCCGGGTAACGACGGCGGACGGGGCGCAGTTTTATTTTCGCGCGGGGTTTTTTACGCTAAGCGAACGGATGAATTCTTCAAGCGACCGAAATGAGTATATTACAGCAGTCAGGACGGACGCGTTTGACGCGCTGATGGGAACGTATGATGATTTAATAGGCGCGGTGTTTTTGTTTTATTCACCTAATCACAGTTTTAAAATAACGAACCCGACGAAGGAATCAGAGAAAACAGAGGACGGTATAGGCGCAAAGATCACGGTTTCAACACAGGGTTCACAGCCGCAGCCATGCACGCTGCAAACAGAGAATGAAAAGAAATATGACTACAGCTCCAATTGTTATTTTGAAGTGGGGGACGTTGTGGAGATTGACGGATTTACGGTGGAGATCGACAGCCGCATGAAAAAAGCAAAAGGGTTATGTATCAACGCCGTGGTAAAAGAAGTAAACGAAGGGAAAAACCTATCCAGCTTTTCTATAAAGATCGGCGCATATAACCAAAATTCAGACGATGAGTGGAAGTATGAAAGCATTGACACGCTACCGCGCAAGGTATTACGGAAAATCCCGAAGATGGCCGCCTGCTGCCTGCACCAGAACAGGCTTTGGGGCGCGGCGGCAAACGGCGAATATATCTACGCATCGGCATTGGGAAATTACGGAGAATTTTACCAGCAGGAGGGACTGGAAGATGACAGTTTGAGCTTTGAGATCACAACAGACGGGAAATTTATTGCGATCGCGTCCTTTCGGGATATGATTGTCGCTTTTAAGCGCAACAGCATGACCGTGATTTATGGGAATATGCGTTCCAATTACAGCGTCGAGCAGACCATAGACGGGATCGGATGCATTGACGCGCAGTCTGTCCATATCGTCGGAGGGTTATTATATTTTCTGGGTGAGAATGGATTCTATGCGTACAACGGTTCCCAGCCGGAAATGATTTCGCAAAAATTAAACTGCCGGTACACAAAGGCTTACGGTTTTGGAAACACAGAGCGCTATTATGCTTCTGCAAAACGGGAAGACGACGGAACATATGAATTGCTGGCATATGATGTGCGCTATGGGATTTGGACAAAGGAGGACGCGCTGGAGGTCGTGGGCGCGGTATTTTATAAAAACCGTCTGTACGCCGCGACGAGGGACGCGGTGTATGAATTTGATGCGCATGATCAGGAAGAGCCGTTCTTTTGGGAGGCTGTAAGCATTCCGCAGGATGAGGGGACGTTTGAGGACAAAGGCGCAAATGAACTGCGCATCCGGGCCAAAATCCCCCCGGGAGCCGGAATCCGGGTATACATATCCGCGGATGGCGGGGCGTTTACACTCCAAAAGGAACTTCTGCCGCTGCCGGAGGAACATGGAGAACCAACATGCAGCGTATACCGCGTGCCGGTGCGGTTTTTGAACGCACAGCGCTATCAGGTGAAGCTGGAAGGATGGGGCGACTGCGTGATTTATGATATAGAACGCGCGCTGTATGGCGGCGGGCGCGTATGGAAGGAGCGGTAAACCATGAAAATTGCAGAAGCGTTGGCGGAGGCGGACGCGCTATATGAAAATACGTTTTCCGCCAAACAAAAAATTGCATGGTGCGATGAATTGGGCGCGCTTTTGAAGAATGAATACGCAAAAACATACAAACAGGAAGCATTAGAACGCGAAAACGGGGACTATTTGCTGCCGGAGGACATTACATTTTCAGAAGTGGAGCGGTTTTTCATACAGGGGCGTGCTTGCACAAAAAAAGAATTGCAACGAATGGGATATCAATTTGTGGAGGAGAAGCCACGCTGCAAAATCAAGCCGGAAGCCGGCGCAATTCCGTTATGGGATGCGGCAGCGGTATATTTGGAACAATACACGCCGATAAAAGACATCCATACGGACGAAACAGTGGCAAAAAGCCCCTATGACCGCATGTATATTGACTATTTGATTGCAAAATGCAACTATTACAACCGGGATTTTAACGGTTATAACCAGCATATGACCTATTTTAACAACCTTTTGAGCGGGTTTGCAACAGATTTTATCAGGAAAAACGAGCCGCTGCGAAGGGAATTGCGGGGGTGGTGGTGAGATGTTTACGTTAGGACCGCCGCCGGAACGGACCGGCGACGACAGGGTGGATTTAAACCGGCTGTATAGCTGGTGCAATCAGCTTTGTATTGCGTTGATGCGGACAAGCAACTACACTGGTGTGATTGTTGACGAGAAGGAGGATGCAAATGATACTTGATTTTTATGTGGATCAAGACACGTTGGAATTTTTGGGGAAAACACAGATATATACAGGAAGCGCAAATTATTATAAGTGTCGGTTCCGATTTTCACAAGATTGGGACGAACTGAAAAAAATTGCCGTGTTCCGCGTGGGGGAGCGGTTTTATGAACAACTGCTGGAAGCAGACTGCTGCGCTGTCCCGCAGGAAGCGTTGGACGCGACGGGGTATACGCGCATCGGAATATACGGGACCACAGGAGGAACGGAAGAAGCGGCGGAAGAAGGGGGATGGATGCGGATTTCCACAAACTGGACAAAGCCGCTGCGCCTTTCGGAAGGGGCGTATCAGCCGGACGCGACGGCGCCCGTCCCGCCGGCGCCGGATGTTTGGGAGCAATACATTGCGCAGGTGGAGCAGGTTTTGAGGAAACAGCCGACCATTCAGAATGGGAACTGGATGATTTACGACTTTGAGGCTGCGGGATACGTGGACACCGGTGTGCGGGCAGAATTTGAAACAGCAGACGGCGGGTTTGCGGGCGGAAATGACGCAACAGCGGAAAGCGGCGGCGCGGTCGGCAGCGGAGCCATTGCGGGGGACGGCTTTGCCGGCGGGAAAAACGCAGCAACGAAAGATGCAGACGAAGCGGGCATTGACGCAATCCAATTGGGGACGGGGACAAACAGTGTGCCGAAGAGCTTACAGGTATACGACTACCAGCTGATGGATGCGGACGGCAACGTCCCACTGGCGCGGATACCGCAGCTTTCGGAGAAGGTGGACAAGGTTAGCGGGAAAGGGTTGTCCACCAACGACTACACCGATGCGGAGCAGGCGAAGCTTTCCGGCATTGAAGCGGGGGCGGAGGTGAACACCGTCAAAAGCGTCTGCGGGAAAACCGGGGCGGTTGCATTGGGGAAAGAGGACGTCGGACTGGGGAATGTGGACAATACCGCAGATTTGGAAAAACCGGTTTCTGCGGCCATGCAGGCGGCGCTCTCAGAGAAAGCGGACAAGCAAAATGAATACGGTGGGTTTGCAGCCGGGGACAGGTCAGAAAGTACCGAAGGTGGCGGCGCGATTGGGTATGATACATACGCCTTTGCCGGTGGTGCGGTCGGCCACAACGCAAAGGTTACAAATGCCGGCGGCGCGGTTGGTGCGGATTCGGAAGCGGGAAATGGCGGCGCAGTGGGTGAAGGTGCAAAAACAAGCAGCGGCTTTGCCGGCGGCGCCGGAGCACAAGCGGTCAGTGCAGACGGAGCGGGCATTGACGCGATCCAGCTGGGCACGGGGACAAACAGTACGCCGAAAACGCTTCAGGTGTACAGTTATCAGCTTATGGACGCTGACGGGAATATTCCATCAGCGCGGATACCGCAGCTGGCGGAGAAGGTGGACAAGGTTAGCGGAAAAGGGTTGTCCACCAACGACTACACCTACGCGGATCAGGAAAAGGTGTCGCACCTGCCGGAGAACACATACGACGCATTGTATGAAAAAGCGGATAAGACAGCGCTGGCGGAGAAGGCGGATAAGACGGAGCTTATTGGCAAAGCGGGGACGTGGGAAGGCGCGGAAATTTTCAATGATTATGAGAATAATGCGGCAAGCATGGACTATGCACATGCGGAAGGGCAATCAACAAGCGCAAGTGGGGCTTGTTCCCATGCAGAAGGTTTTGACACACATGCGGCAGCGCCATATTCCCACGCTGAAGGGGCGCATACAGAAGCAGGCGGGTATGGTTTTGGGGCGCATGCTGAAGGGCTGGGCACATATGCGTTGAGTTCATCGGCTGGCTCTATGCGGCCGCAGCATGTCGAAGGTGCGTATAACATAAAGGATATTACAATTGAAGAGACGGGCGAAAATACGTATTTGCATATAGCGGGCAATGGGACGTCTGACACAAACCGTTCCAATGCGCACACGCTGGACTGGGACGGGAACGCATGGTTTGCCGGGAAAGTGACGGTAGGTGCGGACGCGGAGGAGCTTGCGGCCAAAAGCGATTTAGACGCAAAAGCGGACAAGGAGACGGAATACGGCGGGTTTGCGGCCGGGGACGGAGCAAGCGCCCTTAATGGCGGAGCTGTTGGGGCCAGGGCGATAACAGATACTGGCGGCGCAGTTGGAAGCGGGGCGAATGCATTTAACGGCGGGGCAGTTGGAAGCGGGGCGAATGCATCTAACGGCGGGGCAGTTGGAAGCGGGGCGAATACATCTAACGGCGGGGCAGTTGGATATCAAGCAAGCGCAGCCATTGGCGGCGCTATAGGCAGTGGAGCGGCAGCAACACGAGGATTTTCTGGTGGCTACAATGCAAAATCAGAAGTCGATGCAATTCAATTGGGCACGGGGACAAACAGCGTGCAGAAGAGCCTGCAGGTGTACAGCCACACGGTGATGAATGCGGACGGGTCGCTGCCATACGTCCACACAGCGCGGCCATACGTGGAGGAGACGCTCCCGGCGGCAGGGGAGGTGCTTGCATTAAACACCATTTACGACTTGGGGACACAAACCAGCGTCACCCTAAAGCTGCCGTCCGCCAATGTGGGCAACTTCATCCAGGTGGATTTCCTGTGCGGCGATACGCCCGCCACCTTCACCATCGACGCGGCAAGCTCCGCAATCGTCAGTGACTATGATTTCACCCCGGAACCCGACAAGGCCTACTCCCTGTTCTTCGATTACGGGCGGCTGGCCGGGGGCCTGTACGGCTGGCGGTTTTCCTACGCGGAATACACGTACACGGAGGTGTGACGCATGCTTTACGACACATTTATGCGGAAGAAACTGCGGAATTTGGGGACATATAAAACTGCCGTCGGATATCCCTGCGCATTTGCAGCGGGCAGTGCACAGCCCCTCCGGGATTACCGGATTTACGGGAATACCATAGACAGCGCGTACGTGGGGGACAAGACCAAAAACCTGTTCGACATCAATGGGCAGCGGACTGACTACCGCTGCACCTCCAGCGTGTCGGACGGGGTTTTGACAGTGCAGTCGTCCGATGCGCTCCAGACCATGTTCAGCACACAACTGTTCCAATGCACGCAAAACACGGACTATACAATCAGTATGCAGTGCAATTTGGACGATGTGCCCTCCGGCGTGACCAGCTGTATACAAATCTGGAGCGGCAGGACAGGGGGGACGCTGCTGGGGAATTTTTACACAACATATTCCAGCGGGGCGAAACGCCCGGTCGTTTCATTGACATTTAACTCCGGGGACTTTACTGAGGTTTACATCTGGTTCTTTATCCGGCAGCAATATGTGGAACAGGCACAGGAGTTTTCCATCTCATACTGGGATATTCAGCTGGAAGAGGGGACACAAAAAACAGACTATGACCAATACGGGTACAAAATACCTCTGCTCAACAATGGTGCGGCATTTGAGACGCTGTATCTTCCGGAGCCGCTGCCGCAGGGGGCGTATGCGGAATACGGGACGCAGCGCATCCGGCGGGCGGACGGGGGATTGATCCCGGCGGCGCTGCCGCAATTGACAGCCCACGCAGGGGCAAACAGCATTACGGCGGGCACAACCGTCCCGCCGACAACAATATCAGTGAAATACAAATAAAGGAGAATGCATATGTATATTTTAATCGACGAACACACCATCATGCCATACAACAACGAGGTCTTAAAACGGTTTGTGGGGAACAGGCTGGTAAAGGTCATCTCCAACCCCACCCAGGGGCAATTGCAGGAGTTCGGCTATATGGAGCTTGCGGACGACGCGGAGCCGGATTATGACGCAAAGACCCAATACCTGACGTTTACGTATACTGTAGAGGACGGGCAGATCCATAAAGTGTATGCGGTGCAGGCGATAGAGACAGAGGAAGGCGGCGATCCGGCATAAGCCGGGGACAGGAGGGCGCAGTGGACACACCGATCACACGGGCGGAGCACGAGGAGTTCCGCCGCAGGCTGGAGGAGGAAAACCGGAGGCAGGACAAACGGATTGAACTGCTGGAGGAAAACACAAAGCGCATCGAAACGCTCAACGGCGCCATCGGGAAGCTGGCGGCCAACATGGAGGGCATGCTCAAGGAGCAGCTGCGCCAGGGCCAGCGGCTGGAGCTGCTGGAATCCCGGGACGGGGAGCTGTGGCGCAAGGTGGTAAGCTATGCCGTTACAGCGATTGTCGGCATAGTAATTGGGTTTGTTGCAAAACAGCTCGGAATGTAAAACGGGTACGTTGACATAATAGGAATTTTATGGTAAGATAAGGCTGGTACAAGGGAATAGTGGCGGTTGTTTCTGACACTCTCGCAAAGGGGGTGTTTGTGTGGAAGAGATAATTTCTTTTACTTTATTAGTTTTGATAATTATGATCTACATAAAGAAATAACCGCCTATCACTGCAATGATAAGCGGTTGTAGTACAAAAACTATAACTTAAAACCTTGCAGAAACAACTAAAGCTGTTCCCTGTACCACCATCATACCATAAACTGCTGAAAATGTCAACACCAAAACCTGATTTTGGTGTTCTTTTATTGCAAAAAAAAGGAGTGAGGGAAATGAATTTTGACATGAGCATCTTTAACGAATTGG
>DVND01000142.1 GCA_018714645.1 Candidatus Avimonoglobus intestinipullorum | reverse complement strand
AAACTGTTTGACCGTCTGGCTTTCTTCATTATTACATCCGGCCAGAGCCGGTGCAACGCAAGTGATCGCCAGCAATCCTGCAAGGACTTTTTTGACAACTTTCATAAAAATACCTCCATATTATAATTTCTTATTGTTAATTATATCAATAAGTATAATCCGCTTCAATATGATACAATGTCAACATCAATGTTGACGATTCATCAACATTTTTGCCCGGGTCACAGTCCAATTGACGGTAAAAATTTAAACAAATTTCATCTATACAGTCTTGCAAAATAAATATAAAAGAATTAAAATATTGATGACCTAAAAATTTTAAAACAGACGGGAAGAGAAACAATGATGCTTTACACAGAACGCGCCGAACTGATTATGCAGCAGTTACAGCTGCAGTCAACAGTCAAGGTGGCAGAGTTAAGCCGGCTCCTTCACGTATCCGTGGATACGGTACGGCGGGATTTAAAAGCGATGGAACAACAGGGGCTGATAAAATATGTACATGGCGGCGCATGCCTGCCCGAATCCATGGCGTCCTTTCAAAATTTTACCGGACGGGAAATCGTACACAGCGACTTGAAACGGGAGGCCGCCCGCAAAGCGTTGGCGTTTATCAAAGAAGGGGATGTCATCGCGCTGAATTCGGGGACGACCAACACCGTATTATCGCAGGAGCTGGTCACTTTAGATAAAAAAATCACGGTTGTGACCAACAACTACGCCGCAATCAATGTTTTGATGCAGAGCAATTTTATACATTTAATCGCCGTGGGCGGAATAGTTGACGCGTTGGAGCGCTCCACTTACGGAACGGCCTGCGAACAGGAATTCGGCCAATATTTTCCTGATATTGCCTTTCTGTCCATCAACGCTGTCAATTATAACGACGGCTTTACAGATTTCCGGTTTAACGAGATCGGCATTATTGAGTTGCTGGCAAAGACCGCCAAACAGGTGATTGCTGTGATGGACTCCAGCAAACTGGGGAAATGCTCAAAAAAGAACATCCTTTCCAATGCGCAGGTGCACACAGTGGTCATGGACGGCAATGTCTCCGATGAAATACGGAAAAAATATAAAAAACGGGGCATTACAATTATATAAACATATCAAAACCTCCAGGCAGCTGCCTGGAGGTTTATTACATATAATTTACATATATTTGATGTATTGAAGCTTGTTTTGCTGTTTTATGCAGTATATAATTTGATCGAAACAAAATAAAACAGCAATAAACAGCAAACGAGGTTATTTGTATATGTCTGCCTTTATAAGGCAATTGGCTCTATTTAACGCCTTCCCCGCCCGCAGCCAGGCGTTAAACCCCTCCCATTGCTGGTTGCGGGCAGAAAGGCTGATACATTATGAATGAAAAAAATCCCCTTAAAATTCAAATGGTTGTATTTGACTGGGCCGGTACTACCGTAGACTATGCGTCCAGCGCGCCAAGCACGGTATTTGACCGCGTCTTTACCGCAGCGGGAATCCATCTTACAAAAGAAGAGATCAACCGGCCCATGGGAATGGAAAAAAAGGCGCATATCCGCGCGCTTTTATCCTGTGCGTCCGGGAACAGGCAATGGCTTCAAATACACGGCGCTCCCTGGACGGAGCAGGATGTGGAACATTTATATCAGACATTTGAGAAAACACTGTATCAGGTCGTTGCCGAGTACAGTGCGCCGATTCCCGGCGTGGTAGAAACCGTGGCCGCATTGCGGGAACGGGGCCTTAAAATCGGCTCCACCACCGGTTATACCGCGCAGATGATGGAACAGGTCATCCCACGGGCGAAAGCAATGGGCTATCAAGCCGACGCTGTTGTAACGCCGGATGTTACAGGGGCCGGCCGCCCCACCCCGTTTATGCTGTTTGAATGCATGCGGCAGCTGGATGTTTATCCTCCCCGCGCAGTCGTGAAGGTGGGGGATACGGTTGTAGATATGCTGGAAGGGAAAAACGCCGGGGCATGGAGCGTTGGGGTCCTGACCGGATCCAACCTGTTGGGATTGTCCCAGGAAGAATACGAGCAGATGGATTCGGAAGCGTTGGAAAGCCGGAAACGGGAAACAGCGGATGTTTACCGTAAAGCAGGAGCGGACATCGTAATTGATTCCATCCGCGATTTACCGGATGCCATTGACAAACTGAACCGCCAAATGGAAAAAATGGAGGAAACAGCAAAATGAACCGTTTTTATAATCCCGTACATACCGTTGCGGAAGCAGGCTGTTTCAACCGCCTGCCGGAAATTTTAGAAAAAATGGAGCCGGATAACAGGCGGATCCTTGTTCTTGCTTGGAGTCAAAAAGCCCTCGAACACGTTGTTTTTTCCCAGCTTCAGCACGCGGAACAACCCTTTGATATGCGGACGGTTGTCTTTGAAGCGTCAAACCCGACGGTGGAACAGCTTTTTCAACTCTATCAGGAAACAAAAGACTTTTCCCCGGACGTAATCGTTGCCATAGGCGGCGGCAGCGTTATGGATATAGGCAAATCCTTGTGCTGCCTGTATGGGAAGGAACTGCCGGACGAAGATGCCCTGCGGGCATTGATCCAGAGTAAGGAATACGGACGCCCCGCTGCACGCTGGATCGGCGTTCCGACAACGGCCGGAACAGGCAGCGAAGTGACCTGCTGGGCCACAATCTGGGACCCCTGCAAGGATGCAAAGCGTTCTGTGGAGCATCATGGAAACTATGCATATGCGGCCCTGGTGGATTCGCAGCTTACAGAAGGGATGCCGCTGAGCCTGGCCGTATCGTCGGCGCTGGACGCGGCGGCGCATGCCATAGAAAGCTACTGGGCCAAAAGGACAAACTGTGTATCCCGGGCGCTGGCCCTTCAAGCAGTCCGTCTCATTATGGGGCATCTGGAGGGCCTGCTTTCCGGGGCCTCCGAAGCGCGTGACGCCATGGCCCAGGGGAGTATGCTGGCAGGGCTGGCATTCAGCAATACAAAAACCACCGCGTGCCATTCAATCTCATATCCATTGACAATGCACTTCCATATCCCCCACGGCGCCGCTGTGAGTATGCTGCTGGCTCCGGTGCTTCAAATGAACGCCTCTTTCGTGGAGGGAATGCCGGAATTATTAAACGCATTGGGCGTAACAAATGCGGGACTGCTGAAGGAACGCATCAGCAGCTTCCTGCTGCGTTCCGGCCAGCCGGCTGCCCTGCGGGACTGGGGCGTCAAACAGGAAGACCTTCCGCATCTTGCGGAGCTTGGATTGACAAAAGGCCGTGCAGACAACAATCCGGCGGAAATTACGCCTGAAACTATAAAAACCATTTTGGAATCAATCTATTAAAATAACATTTAGAAAGGATTGTTTATGATAATGAACAAAAAATTAATTGGGATTGGGTTAACCGTTTTGATGGCGGCGTCCATGCTTGCCGGATGCAGCGCAGGGGAACAGACCGCCGGTGCCAACAGCCCCGGCGGCGAAGACGGCGTATTCACAATCGCCTATGCCCCGAATGAATCCACCACCGAAAGTGCCGATGCCCGCAACGGCCTGGCTAAGGACTTAAGCGAAACACTGGGATGCGAAGTGGAAGAGATCCAGGCGAGCGACTATAACGCGATCATTGAGGCCTTGCGCACAGGGAAAGCAGATATGGCATATATGGGGTCTCAGGCGCTGGCTTTGGGTGTGGAGCGTACCGATTTGGAACCGATTGTTATGAAGGCCGAAGACGGGGATCCGGAAAAAGCAATTTATCACTCAGTGCTCATTGCAAGCAGCGGCAACAATGAAATCAATTCCATTGAAGATATTAAGGGTAAGACCATGGCTTTTGTGGATCCGGATTCCACCTCCGGCAATCTGGTGCCCACTGCTGAAATCATCCGGGCATTCCCGGACGACGCGCTCAATTCCGATATTTTGCATACAAACGGGGATTTCTTTGAAGCGGTCAGCTTTTCCGGTTCCCATCAGGCGGGATTGCAGGCCGTGATCAAGGGCGATGTGGATGTGGTCCCCATTTCCGATCAAATTCTCGCCTCTGAAATAGCGCATGGGAATGCGGCCGAAAGCGATGTAAAAATCATTCATGAGTCAGGGGCCATCCCAGCCGAAGCCATGGTTGTGGGGGAACATGTAGACCAGGAGACGCGGGATAAATTGACCGAATTCCTGACCTCCTATGAGAATGAAAACTATTTTACCGATGTCATCAAACTCCCCGGCGCCCGTTTCGTTGCGTGCGATATGAGCGATTACGAGGAGATCATCGAACTGAATAAGATTATCAACGAATTTTAATCAAGCGGAATACAGGAGAACTATAATGGAACCTATTTTAAAATTTGACCGGGTATCTAAACACTACCCCAATGGGGTGCATGCACTCAAAGAGATTTCTTTTGAATTGACGGAGGGCGAATTTGTCTCTGTGATCGGCCCGTCCGGTTCGGGGAAATCCACGCTGCTGCGGGCAGTCAACCGCCTGATCCCAATCAGCGGCGGCACGGTCTGGCTCGACGGCCAGCCCGTATCCCGCCAGCGCGGGAAAAAACTGCGGGAGCAGCGGCGGAAAGTCGGTATGATTTTTCAAAACTATAATCTTGTATATAGCCTGTCGGTTGTACAAAATGTCCTTCACGGGCGTTTGGGGTATATGGGCGGAATAAAAGGTATTTTCGGCCTGTACAGTGAGGCTGATAAACGGGATGCGCTGGATTTGTTAAAAGAGCTGGGATTGGAGGAATTCAGCTATAACCGCGCCGCCGATTTGTCGGGCGGCCAAAAACAGCGGGTCGGGATTGCCCGTGCAGTCATGCAGAATCCAAAATTACTGTTGTGTGATGAACCGATTGCCTCCCTGGATCCTTCCAGCGCTAAAACCATTATGGGGCTGCTTCACGATATGGCGCAGAAAAGAAATATCGCCTGCATTGTCAACCTGCATCAGTTGGATGTGGCTTTGACCTATTCCACGCGCATTATTGGATTATCCCAGGGCGAAATTGTGTTTGACGGGCCGCCGGCACAGTTAGATGATGCAATGATCGAAAAAATTTACGGAACGGCCCGGGAAAATTTAATGATTGGAGGAACCGCTAATGACGAAAAGGATACCGCTGATTGCGCATAATTTAAAACGGTTATATACCGGGTTCCTGATTGCGGCAGTTCTGCTGTTTTTCGTATGCAGTTATCTCACAAATTTTAACATCATGACGCTGTTTGCAAATGGGGATGCGTTCTGGGAATTTATTACGGAAGATTTCCTCCCCCCTGCGCTGCCAAAATCCAGCAGGATCCCCGGCATATTATCCAGTGTTTTGGTAACGCTGGCGCTGGCGGTATCCGCCACGACAGTTGCAGCGGTCCTGGCCTTCTTTGTGTCGCTGTTTGGGAGTGAAAAGGTTTCCCCTTTTCCGAAAGCCGCAAAATTTGTCCGGGGCTTTGCAACCTTCCTGCGAAATATTCCGGCTTTGGTATGGGCCTTTATCCTGTTTTCCTCTTTGGGAATCGGTACGGGAGTTGGGTTTGTGGCTTTATGCATTACCAGTTTTGCTTTTATGGTGCGTGCTTTTGTGGAAACCATGGAAGACGTTTCCCAGGATTGTGTTGAAAGCCTGCAGGCCGTAGGCGCAACGTTTCCGCAGCGGGTGGCGCAGGCGATCCTCCCATCCTGCCTGAGCGGTTTTTTATCCTGGTTCCTCTATTGTGTGGAACTCAATATCCGTGCATCAACAATTGTTGGGATGGTTGGAGGCGGAGGCGTGGGGCTGACCCTCTTTTCTTATATCAAAGGGTTTCAATACGATATTGCGTTGAGCATCATCTTATTGATTGCCGTTATGGTGATTGTAGTTGACCGAATTACCAGTAAACTTCGAAAGGAGCTCCTGAAATGACTTTAAATTCCAACGAAGCCGCTATCCGCTTGGGATGGAGGCCGGCCAAGATAAAACGCGCGGCCCGTATTCCGGTAAAATGCAGGCAGAGAAACCGGTTTATTCCCATTTTCCTTATAACCGTTGCTATCCTGTCTGTATTGAGTTTGTTCTATCTGGAAATTGACTGGGCCAAAATGGCCTCCCGCCTTCCCGATGTGGGAATCGTTTTTTGGGATTTGGCGCATTTGGACTTTTCCAATATGGATTTGGTTTCTTCCTCTTTGATAGAAACGGTATCCATCGCCGTATTGTCCCTGTTATATAGTTTGGTTTTGGGAATCGTATTTGGAATGCTGGCTGCCCGAAATGTATTCCGCGTACCGGTTTTATCGGTAATAACACAGTCGTTCTTTACGTTTTTGCGGGCTGTTCCAACCCCTGTATGGGTTCTGCTGATGCTGGTATGCCTGGGCATGGGGCCGGAAGCGGGCGTGGCAGGGCTGTGTGTCCACACCACCGCATTCTTTACAAAATCTTTCGCCCAGAGCTTTGAAAGCATCCCGGATGAGACAATTGAGGCCCTGGAAGCCACCGGGGCAAACCGGCTGAGTATTTTTATCAATGCAATTTTGCCGGCGGCTTTGCCGCAGATTGTTGCATGGGCGGGCATGCGCCTGGAAACAAACTTTTCAGAATGCGCAATCCTTGGGATGGTCGGCACCGGCGGCATCGGGTATGTGATTTCCAACAGCTTGCAGGGATACGATTACGGCACTGCCGGCGTAGCTATTTTGCTGGTCTTTTTGGTTGCATACTGCATCGAACGAGTTTTTGTCAGAATCAAGAAAAAGTTTTCATAATAACGAATAACGGTACGCCCCACACCCCCTTTTCAATCATATCGCAGATTCTATACAATCTGCAGAAAAACACCTCCCTGCAAACAATATACAGGGAGGTGTTTTTGTATGGTCAAATTGTGATTTCAAATTCCTCACGGCCGGTTTCATGGGGAATAAATGCCCGTTCGTTCTTGGTAATTGTGATATGGTATGTACATCCGCGGAATACGCGGGTCACCTTTGCGGGCAGCATTTGCGCCGTCAGGCACGGGTCAATCTCCAGCCCGTCCCAGTTCGGCCGAATGCCGAGCATATATTGCGTCACAGCCAGGTACATCCACGCCGCCGTGCCCGTCAGCCACGATACGTTTGCCAGCCCGAATTTATCGCTTTCCGGCCCGAATATATTGGAAGAATATACATACGGCTCCGCTTTATAGCGCCATTCCCCGGCTTTTGCCTGCGCCACCATGGGCAGCAGCTGGTGGTAGTACTTGTATGCCCGTTCCGGCCGCTTCAGCAGGCACTCCGCAATAATCGCCCAGGTGTTGGCGTGGCAGAACACGCTGCCGTTTTCGCCGCAGCCCTTGTTGTAACAGGTGAGATTCCCCTCTTTTGTGGGATAATCGGTCATCATGGACGGATGGATTTTCTTGATCCCCAAATCCGTATCCAGATATTGTTTCACGCTGTCCATGGCCGCTTTCCCATATGCGCCCATACCGGAAATCACCGACCAGCTTTGGGTATTCAGCCAGATTTTTGCCTGCGGTTCCGCCGCGGAACCAATAAATGTCCCGTCATCCGTGATACAGCGGCGGTACCATGCGCCGTCCCATGCTTTTTCGTTGACAAGCTTCTTCTGCGCCTCGTAAATATCCAGGTATTTTTGCCCGTTTTCACCCATGCGGTCAGCCAGCTCCGCAATCTGGTGCAGGACTGTGCCGAACTGCATGCTGGTCCAGATGCTTTCGCCCTTTCCCTCCCGGCATACCTTATACAGCATGTCGTTCCAGTCCGATGCCAGCATCAGCGGGAAACCCTGTTCCCCAAGGTTTGCCATTGTAAAATCGATGGATTTTTTGATGTGTTCCCAGACAGTGGCGCTGCCGCCGTCGTAAAAATCCACTGCCTCCTCCAAATAGTCCAGCGTCCCTTCTTCCATGACAATGTGATACGCCGCCATCACCAGCCAAAGATGGTTGTCCGAATGGATCCGGGCCAGCGGCTCCCACCCCTCTATGGGGAAGCAGTAATGGTTGCAGTGGCCGTCCCGGTACTGCTGTCCAAGCAGCAGGTTCAGCTTATCCTTTGCCCGGCAAAGATCAAAGGGTACCATTGCCAGAATATCCTGCGCCGTATCCCGCACGCCGACCCCGCGGAACGTGCCGGTGGCATAATAGCTTATATTCCTGGAAAACTGGAAATTCCGCTCTGCCTGATACGGATTCCAGATGTTGACCATCGTCTGCACGTCCGCATCCGGCAGTTCACATTGGAATTTCCTCAAAAAATCTGCCCATTGGGCGCTCAGCGCCGCATAGGAGGTTTCCACGAACCCCTTCTCCCGGCAATGGGAAACGCAGCGTTTGATTTCCTCCTCGGTCATCGCCGTACCCAGGAAAATGTTCACTTCCCGTTCTTCGCCGGCCTTCAGCTCCAAATCGATCTGGAGCGCAAAACAGGGGTCGCCGCCGTATAATGTGGAATTGGTACAGCCCCCCGCCTCCACATTCTGCGGATTCTCTTCGCTCCGGTATGCGCCCACAAACTCATCCCGGTCGCAGTCAAATGCTGTCACAGGCACGTCCGCCGCGAAATACACCAACGGCGTTTCCTCCGGCTTGGGCTGCGTTTCCACGCCGTAGCGGTACACCAGAACGTCGTCGATGGCATAGGCGGAAAGCTGGTGCTTGTTATAGCATTGCCACTGCAATTCCCGCATAAACTCCATCATCCCCAGTTCCACATAGGGGAACAGGGTAATTTTCTTGTCCGTTTCCGATTTCAGCTTTAAATTCCAAATCAGGGCGTTTTCATATTTCCCCACAAAGTATGTCGCAACAGCATGCACGCCGTTTCTCCCGGCCTCAAACCGGGTATAGCCCATACCATGCGCCGCCTTCCACGTCTCCGGCTTTGTTTTGCACGGCTCATTGGTGGGACACCAGACGTCCCCGCCGTCTTTGATATAGGTATAAAACCCGCTCCGGTCTGTGGGCAGATGGAAAAACCGGTAATGGTTGATCCGCCAGATCTGGGGGGATCTATAGAACGCCACGCCGCCCCCGGCCTGGGATATCATGGTGTGGAACGTCCCGTTGGATAAATAATTCATCCAGGGCGTCGGCGTGCTGTATTTGTTGATTTCAATTTCCCGGGCCTGATTGTTAAATTGATACGTCATTGGAATCCTCCTGCATTAAATTTATTTTTCTCCATCCCCTGCTGCTCCAGGTAGTATAACTTGTAAAATCACCGGTCCCGCCCCGCTCTATTTCGGGTCTACTTCGTCCACCGTTGTCCGGTAGAGCAGGTCGGTGGCATACGTACCGTCCATATTCTTAAATACCAGCCGCAGCCGGGCGTCCTGCCCGCCCGCCCGGACGAGCAGGAAGGTCCGGTTTATCCCGTTTTTCAGCGTCACGCTCCTGCTGTTGACCACTTCCCCGTTTAAGTAAAACGTACATTCCGCATTACAGTCCAGACAGGCAAGATATTCCTTGTCCCGTCCTGATACCCCATGCACAAAGCAGGTTACAAACATCGTCTGCCCCGCGCTTCCCGTCAGGGTCAGGAACCCGTCCTTCCTGTCCCGCTCAAACTTCTTCATCCAGCCGTAAAGCCCTTCGCCCAGATTGTTCAGGCTGAACGCCGGGTCGGAATAATAGGCCAGCGCCCGTCCATAGTCGTCATACGAATGGTATGGCAAAGCCATCATGCTCTCCACCGCATAGCGGCCTGCGCCCTTGACAGCTTCCATTTCCCCGTCCTCAAACCGGGCGCCCATATTTGCCAACAGCCTGGTATACACCCGGACGGATTTTTCGTCCGCGTCATCCACAATGAACTGGGACATGATCACGTTCCCCACCTTTGCCATATAGCAGCGGGCCTCCTCTGCCAGCTCCTTTTTATAAGCCACCAGGGCACGCTTGCAGTATTCGTCGCCATGATTATCAACAAACAAATCTTCCCAGATTGTGTCTTCCACGCTTTTAGCAAGCCTTTTTATCCCCGGGGCGTCAATCGTATCCACCGCCACGAACCGGTTGGCCACCTCCCGCGGCGACATACCCACCTTATCCATGCCAAACAGGTCTACCACGGATACCCCGCGCATTTCCGGTTCTGTATAATCCGGCCAAAGCTGATATGTGGGCCGTTTCTCAACGGATACCGGCAGCCCCGTCACGGCCGACAGGAACGCCCCATTCCCCACCGGCAGGCAAAGGAGCCTTCCGCCCCGTTCCAAAAACAGCCGAATTTCCTGTTCACGTCCTGCCGCCGCCTCCGGGGAGACAATCAAAAGCCCGATGCTGTCCCATGCAAACTGCTCCCGGTAGACCAACCCCAACGCATCCAGAAACGCCTTGTCTTCCTTTGCGGCAATAATGCCGGTATTTTGATAATCATAAATCCTTTCCTCCAAATAAGCCAACATGTTCCGCAGCAGCACACAAGCCTGGGGGACGAAATCATAATACCGCATCACCTCGAGCTGGCATGCAAGGACCGCGCCCCGGCCCATTTTATATTCCAGCAGCGGCGTCCACAGGTCGCCGCCATCGTTAAAGTCGCCGAAACTGCACTCCAATAAGATGTCAAAATCCCCGTGCACCGGCTTTTCAAAGGCGCTGTTGATAAACGAATCCGGACCGTACTCCCCTGCATGGGGCAGCCAGCATTGAAAATCGTCATTCCCGAGCCCTTTGAACACCGGGTGGGAATATGCGCTGGCATGAGCCCGCAGGAATTCCTTTTTATTAATCGTCATACTGCCAAAGGAAAACCCCGTCTGTTCCAGGATCAAAATGCGTCCGCCGTTTTTCAGATAGGCATATAACGCGTCGTGAAGCTCTGCTTCCCCCTGCGGCAGATTGCTGCTCAAAACAAGAATTTTCTCCTGCCCAGCGTCTTGCACACGTTCGATCCGGCGGCAGTTTGGCGCCAACGCCCGGATGATTTCATAATCCCTGTCGTTGCCGAAATAAGAGATGGCGGCGTTGACTGCCGGGCTTGTTTTGACCTGGGCAGGATAAATGGAGTACGTCCTTCGCATTGTATACATCAGCCGTTCTCCATGATAAAGCTTCACGGTCAGGGTCAATGGGGTGCGCCCTTCGCATTTTTCCGGCTGGAACCTGATTTTCACGGACACATACCTGCCCGGCTCCTGGAAAAAGCTTCTGCTCTCCCGCCAGACCGCTTTTCCTCCCTGCACCGCCTCCATTTCCAACGTCACATCCTGCTGCTGCAGCGTGTCGTTATAAACGTCAAGCGTCCTGAAAAGCGGCTTGTCATCATAAAAGGAATGATCGTATTCCCGCGGGATAACCGTAACCGGGCGCATTCCCTCCGCCGCATATTTGCAGGCCGCATTGGGGATATATCGGGGATACTCCGTCAGAAGCCCGTTATTGATGGTCAGCGAATTTTTTTTGATTGTCCGCGGCGGGTTTGCAATGTGGACATCTTCTTTGGGCATACTGGTGGCAATGTAGTGGGCAAAATTAAAGCTGGATATGCCGCTCACCTCTTTGCGCCGGGCATATTCCATAAACAGCTGTTCCTTCAGGGAAATACCTTCCGCACAGGTCTCATGGTCGCGGTAAACGCCCAGCCCCGTATACATACTGCTGTTTTGGGGGCAGATATACCACAGGCCACCGTGCTCGCCAATCGTCAGCGGCGTCCTCCTGTCCCACTGGTTGATAGTCCCATCAATGTTATAGTGGAGACTGGCCACCTCAGTATGCGCTTTATCGATCAGCCGGTTGTCCCCATCCAGGGATACCAGCCTTCCCGAATGGTCCGCCTGATGAAAAATATCCATGAACTCCGGAACGTGTTTTTTATATTCGTCCCGGCCATCCACCCAGCGCATTTCATTTTGTAAGCTCCACATCACCACGGACGGGTGGTTTTTGTCTCTGCGTACCAGCTTTTGAATATGGCTGCGGCAGTTATCCAGATAATCCGGATGCGCAGCATCCATTGATTTCCCGGACCCGTAAATCGCTGTTTCGTCTACAACCAAGATCCCCATCTCATCCGCCGCGTCCAAATAATAGGTGGGATGCGGATTGGCGTGGTAACGGATGCTGTTTACCCCATACTCCCTGCACACCCTGCACCAGTTCAGCGCGTATTCCTTCGTCTGCTGGACGGCGCCCTGGAAATGCCAGGAATCGCCGCGGAGGTTGATCCGCACGCCGTTCAGCATGAAATTTTGGCCGTCCGCCCAAAATTCCCGGAATCCAAACCGTTCCTCTTTACGGTCGATCACCCGCCCGTTTTCCATTAGGCGCGCCTCAAGCCTATATAAATGCGGATGTTCCGTATCCCACAGGACGGGATCCTGCCACGCTTCTTTTATTTTGACGATCTCCGCGCCCGCAGTCATAGCGGAAAACCGCTTTACCTCTTCCGCTCCGTCATATACAAAAACCTCCAGGCAAAGGCTTTTCCCCGCCGCATGGTCTAATTCCGCGATCACGCCCAGCGTATTTTCCCGGACAGACGTTACAATCTCAAGGTCTGCAATGTTTGTCTTGGGCAGGATATGCAGGCTGACGTCCTGCCATATGCCGCGGTATAGCTTATGGAACCACGATCCGGCAAGGCCTGTCGTTTTCTCGCTGCCGGATGGGATCACGCAGCTGTCAAATGCCGTGCAAACGACATGCAGGTCGTTTTTCCCAACCTTCCCTTTTCCGGTAATGTCGGCCTCCGTGGGCAGATATGCTTCGCTGGTCTGAACCACAAGCGTCCCATTCCAATATATATAGGCTTTTTGGAAAATCCCCTCAAAATGCAGCAC
This sequence comes from Candidatus Avimonoglobus intestinipullorum, assembly GCA_018714645.1. Taxonomy (GTDB): domain Bacteria; phylum Bacillota; class Clostridia; order UBA1381; family UBA1381; genus Avimonoglobus; species Avimonoglobus intestinipullorum. Next base: position 31 of record DVND01000142.1, on the reverse strand, counting down.
TAACTTTTTCCCCATCTGCTCTGCTGTCAAT